>NZ_ABZS01000046.1 GCF_000173615.1 Sulfurihydrogenibium yellowstonense SS-5
AAAGATAATTCTTCAAGACGTGGAAGCAGAAAAAGAAGAGATAAGAAGAGAGCTTAACATTAAGGAAGATAAGGAAGTAAGAAATAATCAGACAACCTTCCAGCCACAGCAACAATACTATCAGCAACAATATCAGCAGCCACAACAACAAAACCCATTTCAAACAGACACAAAGTATGAGTTTATGCTAATTGCAATGAATCCATTTATTGCTTTAATATATCAGATATTTAAAGGATTGGCTTGGTTGATTTCACGCAATAGAAGGTGAGGAAGGACAGATTTAGATAAATTAAGTGAGCGTGTTCTAAAAATCCACACTGTCATCCTGAGTGAAGCGAAGAATCTCCTATTTTTCTTTTCAGGGCAAAAAATTATAAAAGGGATCCTTTTGACTTCGTCCTCAGGATGACAAGGAAAGACAAATTTACAAAAATTTTTACAGCACTCTCAGTAATCTACCAATGTCTAACCTTTTACTTTAAATACTTTTTCAAAAACTTTCCTGTATAAGATTTTCCATTGTTTGCAACCATGTCCGGCGTTCCTTCTGCTACAATATAGCCACCTCTATCGCCGCCCTCCGGTCCAAGGTCTATAATCCAATCTGCACACTTTATAACATCAAGATTATGCTCTATCACAACAACAGTGTTACCCTTTTCTACAAGCTTATTTAAAACTTGTATTAGCTTTGCTACATCATGAGAATGTAAACCTGTTGTTGGCTCATCTAACAGGTAAAGAGTTTTCCCTGTATCCCTCTTTGACAGTTCTCTTGAAAGTTTTATTCTTTGAGCTTCTCCTCCGCTCAACGTGGTTGCCGGTTGTCCAAGTTTTATATAATCAAGACCTACATCATGCAAAAGTTTTAATTTGTTTCTGATAGATGGAATATTTTCAAAAAATTCCAAAGCTTCTGCAACCGTCATATCAAGAACATCTGCAATACTTTTTCCTTTGTATAAAACTGATAAAGTTTCTTTGTTGTATCTTTTTCCGCCGCAGACTTCACAGGTTACGTATATATCCGGTAGAAAGTGCATCTCAATTTTAACTACACCTTCACCTTGGCATGCTTCACATCTTCCCCCTTTTACGTTAAAAGAAAACCTTCCTGGGTCGTATCCTCTTATTTTTGCCTCAGGAGTAGATGCGTAAAGCTCTCTTATTAAGTCAAAAACTTTTGTGTAAGTTGCCGGGTTTGACCTTGGCGTTCTTCCTATGGGTGATTGGTCTACGTTTATAACTTTGTCTATATGCTCCCATCCTTCTATTTTTTCATGCTTGCCTACGTATTCATTTGACCCATAAAATCTATTTTTCGCTGCTTGCCATAAGATATCGTATATCAGCGTTGATTTTCCACTTCCTGATACTCCTGTAATAGCTACAAACAATCCAAGTGGAATTTTTACATCTATCTTTTTTAGATTATGCTCTTTTGCACCATGAATGATTAAGAATTTATTATCATCTGGTGGTCTTCTTTTTGCCGGTAGTGGAATTTTTAGCTTTCCGCTTAAGTATTTACCTGTTAATGAATTTGGGTTATTTTTTATCTCTTCAATAGTTCCAACTGCTGTAATATAGCCACCGTATACACCGCTACCCGGTCCAATATCAACAATGTAATCTGCCTCTTCAATAGTCTCCGGGTCATGCTCTACTACTATGACAGTGTTTCCAAGGTCTCTAAGTTCTTTTAATGTATTGATTAGTTTTTCTGTATCTCTTGGATGAAGTCCTATGGATGGCTCATCAAGAACGTATAAAACGCCTGACAATTTAGAGCCTATTTGAGTAGCAAGTCTAATTCTTTGAGATTCTCCACCGCTTAAAGTTGTAGCCGTCCTGTCAAGGGTTAGATAATCAAGTCCAACATCTAATAAAAACTTTAATCTTTCTTTTATCTCTTTTACAATCTTTTCTGAGATTAATTTTTCTTTTTCTGTTTTTGGTGCGCTCTCGTACTCTTGGAAAAACTCAAAAGCTTTGGCTATATCCATTTTTACAACATCGTAAATATTCTTGCCGTTGACAAGTACAGTTAATGCTTCTTTTCTTAACCTTGCACCTTTACACTCCGGACATTGAATTTCTTTAATATATTTTCCTATTTCTTCTCTGTATTTTTCGTTATCTGTTTCTAAGAATTTTCTTTCAAGATGTGGAATTACACCTTCAAAATATCCATTACCATAAAGAATCTCTTCCTTTACATGCTGTGGTAGTTCTTTGAATTTTTTAAGCCTTGGAATTCTATTAAAAGTTAAATAATCACTAACCATTGCTTTTATGTATTTAAAAGAGATGTTCTCGGCTATTCTAAAAGCTTCAGTGGCTACTCTTTCTTCATCTATTAAAAGATTTTCATCAATTTTATGAATAACTCCAAGACCTTTACAGGTTGGACACGCTCCATAAGGACTGTTAAAAGAAAAAAGTCTTGGCGAAAGCTCAGGAATGGAGAAGTTATGAATAGGACATGCAAACTTTTCACTGTAAATAATATCTTTACCTTCATCTACAAGATTTACAACTACAAGCCCATCAGAAAGCTTTAAAGCCTGCTCCACAGAGTCATTAACTCTCGTTCTTGAACCTTCTTTTATAACAACTCTATCTATTACAACTTCAATCGTATGTTTTTTGTTTTTATCAAGCTTTGGAACTTCTTCTGTAAGATACACTTCCCCATCTATTCTTAATCTTGGATATCCAAGCCTTTTTAACTTTTCTAAAGTGTCTTTATGCTCTCCTTTTTGTCCCCTAATGATTGGTGCGATTATCTGTATTTTTGTTCCCTCCGGCAAAGACATTATACTTTCTGATATTTCTTGTGCAGATTGGGATGAGATTTCAACTCCACATTCCGGACAGTGTGGTTTTCCTACCCTTGCAAATAAGAGTCTTAAATAATCATAAATTTCTGTTATTGTTCCAACTGTTGAACGTGGATTTTTAGATGTGGTTTTTTGGTCTATTGCTATCGCAGGAGAAAGTCCTTCTATACTGTCTACATCGGGTTTTTCCATTACTCCAAGAAACTGTCTTGCATAAGCTGACAGGCTTTCTACATATCTTCTTTGACCTTCTGCATAAATCGTATCAAAAGCCAATGAAGATTTCCCGGAGCCGGATGGTCCGGTGATAACTATTAATTTATTCTTTGGAAGTTCCAAATCTATATTTTTTAAGTTATGTTGTCTTGCACCATGAATTACTATCTTGTCCATTTCTCTCCTTCTTTTAAAAGCTGTTTTGCTAAACTTAAAGAATTTTCATCAATCATTCCTGTAAGCATTCTTGCTATTTCATGACTTCTGTCTTCTTCAAGAAGACTTACCTTTGCAACGGTTTTACCGTCTTCAATTTCTTTGCTGATGTAAAAATGTCTATCTCCAACTACTGCAATCTGTGGAAGGTGAGTGATTAAAATAACCTGAAAATCTTTTGACAGCTCTTTTAATTTTTTAGCCATCTCTATAGCTGTTTTTCCGCCAATTCCTGTGTCTATCTCATCAAAGATTAAGGTTTTAACAGATTTTTTTGATATTAGTTTTAATATTAAAGAGATTCTTGAAATTTCACCGCCCGATGCAACTTCTGAGAGCGGTCTTGGCTCAAATCCTAAGTTTGCAGAAAAATAAAAAGTTATCTTGTCTTTTCCGTACTTGTCTATTGGCTTTTCTTCTATCTTAACTTTAAAAATAGGTGTTTTAAACGCCAAATCCTTTAAACCTTCAACCACCAAGTCTTCAAACTCACTTACTTTGCTTTTTCTAATGCTTGAAATTTCATCTGCTAACTGATTAATCTTATTTTCTAATGTTTTTAACCTCTCTTCAAGCTCAGGCAGTTTGTCTTCCAAGTTTATAAGAGTTGAAAGCTCATCGTTTAAACTATCCAGCAAGTTTGGCATCTCATCAGCTTCAACATGATACTTTCTCTCTAAGTTATTGATAAGATTTAATCTTTCTTCAATCTCTCTAAGCTTATAATCATCTGCATAGAAATCTGTATCTTCAAGCTTATAAAAAGCATCTTCAATTAAAGTTTTGGCTTCTTCAAGATTTTGTAAAACTTTGTTTAAATTCTCGCTTAAATCAGAAATTTTAGAGATGTTTTTTATCACTAAGCTTAAATTTGATAAAACGCTGTTATCTTGAACTGATAAAACACTTTTAGAAAGCTCTACAACTTCTTTTATAAGTGCTATATTTGATAAATATTTATATTCCTCTTCGAGCTTGTGTTTTTCTCCGGGCTTTATGTTTGCAGATGAAAGCTCGTTTATCTGAAATGTTAAAAAATCAATCTTTCTTTGATTTTCTGCCTGTTTTGACAAAATATCTTCATACTCTTTTTTGACTTTTATATACTCTGAATATAACTTTTGAAACTCTTCAAGTTTATCTTCTACTTTTGCAAATTTATCAAATATTTCTCTTTGATAGTCTGCATCAAAAAGCTTTTGGCTTGCATGCTGTCCGTGAATCTCTATAAGGTTTTGAGAAATCTCATCAATGATAGATTTAACAACCTTTCTTCCGTTTAGATAATATATATTTTTCCCATTTTTTACCTGCCGTGCAAGAATCAAAATTCCATCTTCTGCATACTGATTGTCAGCTTCAAACATCAGCTCAACATAATCATTCTTTTCAAAGCTTCCTCTCTCTCCAAGAACAAACGATATAGCATCAATGATTAGAGATTTACCAACGCCCGTTTCACCGGTAAAAACATTTAGTCTATCGGAAAGGGAAATCTCAATATCTTTTAAATAAAGGAATTTTTTAATTCTAATCTCTGAAAGCAAGTAATACCCCGTTTGATTTTAAAGTCTCAATTTTAAATTATAACATAGTGAATTCTTAAATTATTCTTGTCTGATAGTTTTTCAAGATTTAGATTTTAGATTTTAAAAGTAAATGGTAAAGGCCATGCAAACACTTTAAAAAGGTTTTTGATTATGATTGAGAAAAAACCCCTGCCAGCGGCAGGGCGAGATGGTTATTTTGATTTATCTAATTCTTTTATTTTCTTTAAAACCTCATCAGCTTCGTTTGATATTTGGATACGTCTATTATTTCCTGTTTCTAAACTTTCAAGAGCTTTAAAAGCTTTATATGCACGTTGGTAATATTCTTTAGCTCTTTTTTTATCTCCCATATCTTTATATAAATCCCCAAGGGCTATATAAGCATTTGCTTCTCCTTCTTTGTCTTCATTCTTTTTAGCACGATTAAGTGCTTCTAAAAAATATTTCTCTGCAGTCTTATAATCCTTCATTCCTTGATAAATACCTCCGATATATATCTTTTCATAAACTTCATCAAGATATCCTTCCTTTGCAGCTTGCTGAATGTAGCCAATAGCTTTTTGACGGTATTCAATAGATTTTTGATGATCACCCTTTTTATCGTATATATCAGCAATATTAGAGCAAATAACTGCTTTACCGATTTCAAATGTTTCTAAATTTAAAGCCTCATTGTAATAATTCAAAGCTTTATCTAATTCTCCTTTACGAACATATACATCAGCAATGTCTCTTAGCATAAAAACCTGTGTAAGCGAATCTTTTAAATCTCTTGCCAAGTTTAAAGTCTTATTGTAATATGTAAGCGCATCATCCAACTTGCCCATATCTCTTAATATACCTGCAATTTCTCTATAAACATTCATCAAATCTTGTTTACTGTGTGCTATTTTCTCTGCCTTTTTCATGGTTTCATAAGCAAGGTCAAGCTTTCCAGTTTTACGATAAACTCCCGCCAAACATTCGTATCCACCTAAATCCTTAGGATGTTTTTTAATGGCTAATTTACCGGCTTTTATAGCTTCTTTATACTCTCCCCCAATTCCAAAATGTCATACAATCTTCATAATCATCAGCATAAACCATCCCACCGGTTGCTAAAATACCAAACAAAGCCAATGAACCTAAAACTTTTTTCATAACTAATACCTCCTGTTGTTAATTATTTTTGTTTATCTTTCTTAACTCTTTTCTACAAATTTTCTCACTGAGATTTACCTCACCCCCTTTTATCATCTTCTATCCTGAATTTACTACTCTTATGCCTTCTATGTTTTAATATTCCAAGTTTATCTGCCTCGTTCTTTAATCTTGTTAAACACCTCTTTAGCTCTTTCCATTTTTGCTTTATCAAGTTTACAGACAACACCTCTACCTGTGTAAACAACCGCCTTTTCAAGATCACAGAACGCATATGCTCCTATAAGTGGAGTCAGGTCTGCTCCACCTCTTACAGATAAAAATAATACGGTTGACCCATCCTCGCATTTTTCAATATCTTTATCCGAGGTCATATCATCAATATAGCACATACCACGACCAACATTCCCCTTCTCTTGACCGGTATTATCCGATTTGCTACAGGAAATAGCAAAGCTTAGGAACGCTGACACAGACACAAGAAACAAAGTTTTTTTCATTTTACATTCCTCCTTTGAGATATTTTCTATTTATTAATAACCACTTTTTTGGATTTTTCTGACTTGATTTATAACTCCCTCTAATGTACTAAACTTAACTTAAATAATTCGTTTTTTATTTTGCTTTTACGTTCATATATACTTGCTGTCGAATATTAAACCAAAAGTTATACCTAAATTCAATTTCTCTTAGAGAGAGTGTTCCAAAAATCAATGTTGTCATTCTAAGCATTAGCGAAGAATCTCATTTTTTCTTATTTTTAAAATTTAAAAGAGGAGACCCTTTGGACTAAAACCATTACAATAACAAAAAAAGGTAAACTTGTAAAAATTTTGGAATGTTGAGAATTAGATGATATTGTTTTATCGAAAGCTTTTTAAGTGTTTGTGTTTTTTAACAGTTCAAGCATATCTAGAATTATAAGCTCCGCATCTTTGGTTGCACCGATTATTTTGAATAGTTTGAAAGCACGTCTTAAATATTCTTCTGCTTTTTTCTTGTTTCCATTTTTTTTATACAGTTTACCAAGCGACCAGTATCCGATAGCTTGCCAATATCTGTCTCCTATCTTTTTAGCATCTTCTGTTCCCTCTGTTATATATTTTTCTGCTTTTTCGTATTCTCCTGCTTCTGTATAGACTGAACCAATGTTTATTTTGTTTGCAATTATAGCTTTCTTGTTGTCATATTTTTTATTTATTTCCATAGCTTTTTCTAAATATTCGATAGCTTTTTGGTGGTTTCCTAAGCTACTGTATATAACACCTGCACTGCTATAAATATTAGCCAAGTTTTCTTCTTTTTTTTCAATTTCTAAAGCTATTTCAAGATATTCTTTAGCTTTTTCTACTTCTCCTTTCTTGATATGTGCGTCTGCTAGGTTGCTTAGGATATGTGTGTTTTCTTCCAATTGATTTAATTCTTTTGCTAAATTATATGCTCTTTTATAGTAGAAAATTGCATCATCAAACTGATCAATTTCGCTTAAGATTTGTCCGATTTGATCGCAGATAAACATTAGGTCTTCTTTGTTATCCGCTAGCTCCTCCGCTGTTAATAGATGCTTGTATGCAAGGTCTAATTCACCTGTTTCACGGTATGCAATTGCTAAGCATAGATGTGGCTCAAAATCATCTGGATATTCTCTGATTGCTATCTTTCCATATTCTATGGCTTTTTTTATGTTCTTTTTTTCTAAATTTTCAAAACATTTTCCGATAGAATCCATTTTTTTCTCCTTTACTTTTGTTTAGCAGTATTTTAGAGCTTTCAAACTAAGCTTCTTGCTGACCTTATTCTATCATTTTCGCTATTTTTCTTTCTAATTTAATTATTTGTAATTCTTTAATCAGTTCCACCTAAACATTTATATAAACTATCATCAGTATCATCCCTAAAGTTATACCTAAATTCAAGCTCTTTTAGATAGTAGATAAAATTATCCTTAATCCATACAATCTCTTTCAAAACCATTTTTTGTTAAAATATTTCTTTAAAGATGATTTTAAGCATGTAAAAAAAGTATAAGCAGTAATAGATTAGTAGAATTACTACAACGTTAAATCAAGGAGAGATATGGCAATCTTACCGTTTTATAAAAAAGTTGATATATTTACAAAGCAATCGGAAGAAGCTAAAAAATTTTCAAAAGAATTAAAAACATGGCTTGAAAGTAAAAATATACAAAGCAATATTTTTGAAAACTTATCAGACCTTGAAAAAGAAGAAAACTTAAAAGGCACGGATTTATTAGTTGTTGTTGGTGGAGATGGTTCTTTATTGATAACTGCGAGAAGAGTTGCAAAATTTCAAATTCCTATAATTGGAGTCAATCTTGGAAGGCTTGGATTTTTAACAGAGATTAATGAAGATGATGCATTTGAAGAGCTTGAAACCATCCTGTCCAAGCCGCTTTGTATATCAAAGCGTATGATGTTAAGAGTAAATCTTTTAAGAGAAGGAAATAAAATATTAGAAGCTGATGTATTGAATGATGTGGTTGTCAATAAAGCAATTCTTGCAAGAATTGTTGACGTTTCAGTTTATGTTGGAGATAGATATATAACTACCTACAACGGAGATGGAATTATCGTGTCAACACCAAACGGTTCTACCGCATACGCTTTGTCGGCAGGTGGTCCGATTGTATATCCAATGATGGAAGTATTTGTTTTAGTTCCTATCTGTCCCCATACTCTAACAGACAGACCTATAATTTTGCCAACCTTAGAGCCAATCACCATTAAAATGGTATCTAAAGAAAAAGATGCATGGCTAACCTTAGATGGACAAGAAGGTACTCAAATTTTCTACGGCGATGAGATTGTTGTAAAACAGTCTCCATATTATGCCCATATCGTAAGAACTCCACATAAAAACTACTTTGATATTTTGAGAGAGAAGTTAAATTGGAAGTAAGGGTAGGTATTGGATACGATATTCATAAATTAGAAAGTGGTAAAAAGTTAATCATAGGCGGTGTAGAAATACCATCTGAAAAAGGTTTTTTAGCTCATTCTGATGGCGATATCTTCTATCATGCTTTAACTGATGCACTTCTTGGAGCTATAGGATACGCAGATATTGGAGAGCTGTTCCCGGATTCAAATCCAGAATATAAAAACAAACCAAGTGAATATTTTCTCTATTATGCTAAAAAAATAGTAGATGATAAAAAATATAAAATCTCAAACATAGATGGCGTTATAATAATAGAAAAACCTAAGCTTTTACCTTACAGAAGACAAATTATACAAAACACTGCCAGAATTCTTGGAATAAGCGAAGACAGAATTTTTATAAAAGCTAAAACTAATGAAAAATTAGACAGCATAGGCAGGCAAGAAGCAGCATCTTGTTATGTTGTAGTTCTACTGACAAAAACGGAGGATTGAATAATGAAAGAAATAGATTTAAATACAACTGTAGAACAAGTGTTAAGAAAGTATCCATTTACAAGAAGATTTTTTGAATCTAAAAATATGTACTGTAACGTCTGTGCTTGCAAACCACATGAAAGATTACAGATTGCAGCCATTAACTACGGACATGACCCAAATCAATTTGTAGAGGAGCTAAAGCAATTTATAGCAGATTATGGAAAAAATCAACAAAACACTTGAAATTATTAGAACAGTTTTATCTTACAACGATAAACTTTTAGAAAGAGTAAAAATATCCCAAGCTATACTTGAAAACGTAGGCGATATTCTTACCCCCGGACTAAAAGAAGACTTAAAATCCATTGATAGCATAAACGTCAACAAAAAAAGAGAATTTTTAAAAATAGTCTTAAACTTTTTAGAAGAAGTAAAATCAAAGTATGAAAAACAAACTACACCAAAACAAGAAGAAGCTAAGTTTGATTTAGTCCAGCTTACAAAGTTAAGCATTGAAAAACTTCAATCTTTGTTAGCTACAGAAAAGAAAGCCTTTAAAAAAATCCAAGTTAGCAATGTAAGAGATGCTCTTTTTAACCTTCCAAACAGATATGAAGATAGAAGAATAAAGAAAATCCTAAAAGTCAAAGACGGAGAAACAGGAACATTTATCGCAGAAGTTGAGGATATAAAAAAAATTGGCAGAGGAAAGTTAAAAGTAGAGGTCATTTTAAAACAAGATAATGTAA
>NZ_ABZS01000045.1 GCF_000173615.1 Sulfurihydrogenibium yellowstonense SS-5
AAGATTTAAAAATTTATAGACCGGATAAAGATAAATACGATTTGATAATCAATATAAACTTTTTAGAGAGAATTTTATTTCCATACATTAAGGAAGCTTTAAAGAAAGATGGTGTTTTGATTTTTGAAACTTTCCTTGAAGGAAGTCCATCAAAAAACAGTGATTTTTTACTTAGAAAAAATGAGCTATTACATAGCTTTTTATCTTTGGAAATAGTATTCTATCAAGAAAAGGAAGTCATTACTTGTAAAAATGAAAAAGCATACAAGGCTTATTTGGTTGCAATAAAAAGATGCTAAATCAAGATACAAAAAAGATTTTATCTTTGGCAGTTCCTGCTGCTTTAAGCAATTTTTTAGATATCGTTCAAGTGCTTGTAGATATGATCATGCTCGGAAGGGTTTCTCCCTCTGCCATCGCGTCAGCCGGCATATCTATGCAGTTTTTAGGGCTTTTGTATGCAATGATGGCTACTTTTTCAGTAGGCACTTCTGTTGTAATTTCCCGGTACATCGGAGCAAAGCAGTACTCACAGGCAAACAAAACTGCCTTTTCTATATCTGTTTTTTCTTTATTGCTATCCATTCCGTTTACAATCTTAGGCTTTTTCTTTTCTAAGTATATTTTCATGTTTATGGCAGGTTCTGATGAAGTAATCAGACTTGGTCAAGAGTATTTTTCTATATTGGCTTTAACCTTTCCGGTTTTATTCATGGAGATGGCTATATACTCTGCATTTAATGCAGCAGGAGACACAAAAACGCCTTTAAAGATAGTAATCGTTGCAAACATTATAAACACGGTACTTGCTTATGGACTGATATTTGGGAATTTTGGATTTCCAAGGCTTGAAGTCAAAGGTGCTGCCATTGCCACAGCCATAAGCTATTACATAAGCTTTTTTATGTATCTGTATGTGATAAACTCAAAACATTCAAAAATTAGATTTGAATTTGAATTTTTGCTTGAAGAAGTTAAGAAGATTCTTAAAATCGGTATTCCAAGCGGTTTTGAAAGGACTTTAACATACTTTTCTTTTTTACTCTTTGTAAAGATTATAGCGGATTATGGAATTTATACACTTGCAGGTTATCACGTAGGGCTTAGGATAGAAGGGCTTGCGTTCATGCCGGGCTTTGGTTTTACAATTGCAGCAATGACTCTTGTAGGTCAAAGCCTTGGTTCTAACAATCCACAGCAGGCAGAAGTATATGCAAAAGAGATAATAAAGATTGCTTCTATTTTCATGGGTCTTATGGGCGTTGTGATGGTAATCTTTCCTGAGTATTTAGCTATGGTGTTTACAAATGATAAAAAAACAATAGAAGAGGCCTCTTTATACTTAAGAATAGTAGGACTAACTCAAATTCCTTTAGCAATAGGGTTTGTTTTAAGCGGTGTTTTAAGAGGTGCAGGAGCTACAAAAACAACATTATATATAAATACATTTTCTTTATGGGTTTTAAGAATCATCCCGGCTTACATACTTTCAAAAATTTTTGGAAATATTTTATTTGTGTATTTAGCGATGTTTTTAGAAACATACCTAAAAGCAGCTATACTTTGGTATTTCTTTAAAAAGGGCGATTGGAAAAAGATTAAAGTTTAGTGAGAGTGCTTACAAAAATCTACATCGTTATTCTACAGCTGGCAAAGAATCTCCTGTTATTGTTTCCTTCCTTTCAAAACACATTAAAACATTAGATCCTTCACTGCGCTGCTGGATGACAAAGAACGACCCAAAGATGTCATTCTGAGCGTAAGCGAAGAATCTCATTTTTTCTTTTCAAATTAAAAAAATCAAAATATGAGATCCTTCGGACTTAAGTCCTCAGGATGACAGCGAAAAGAATATCTTTTTAATTCTCACTTCTCACCTTTTCAGAGAAGACCGAAGTTTTTCATCTTTGTTCTTAGCTGTTTTCTTGAAATTCCAAGTTTTTGAGCTGCTCTTGTTTGGTTAAAATTCTCTTCTTGTAAAACTTTTAAAATAATATTTTTTTCAATATCATAAAGATTTAAACTGTTATTTTCTGACCTTATATTTTCTGATATTTTTTGGGAGTTAGACTTTATCCTGTCAGGAAGATGATTAGCTGTAATTATTTCACCTTGACATAACACAACTGCCCTTTCAATTATATTTTCAAGCTGTCTAACGTTTCCAGGCCAATCGTAATTCATCAATATTTCTAAAGCATCGTTACCAATATCATATACATTTTTGTTATTAACCTTGCTAAACTTATCGATAAATTTCTTGACAAGGAGAGGAATATCTTCTTTTCTTTCTCTAAGAGGTGGAATTTTTAAATGAATTACATTTATTCTATAAAATAGGTCTTCTCTAAATTCTTTGTTTTCGACCATTTCTTCAAGGTTTCTGTTGGTTGCTGAGATAACTCTACATCTCATTTTTATTAACTCTTTTCCTCCAACTCTAAAAAATTCTCTTTCTTGAAGAACTCTTAAAAGTTTTGCCTGCATAAATAGTGGCATCTCTCCTATTTCGTCTAAAAATAATGTACCTTCTCCAGCCAGCTCTATTTTTCCGATTTCTCTGTTTGATGCTCCGGTAAAGGAACCTTTTTCATGACCAAAAAGCTCATTTTCAAAAAGCTCGTTTGGTATAGCAGAACAGTTTATAGGAATAAATGGATGGTTTGCTCTTTTTGACCTTCTATGAATGGCTTTTGCAACAAGCTCTTTTCCTGTTCCACTTTCTCCTTCAATCAAAATAGAAGATTCGCTTTTACTTACAATATCTATTTCTTTGAATAAATCTTTCATCTTTTGACTTTTTCCAATGATGCCATCAAACTCTTCTTCTACATCAAAATTTTCTTGTTTTTTGATATAAAAATCAATTAATTTGATTAAATTATCTGTATCTATTGGCTTTGGTATGTAGTGGTTAGCTCCTTTTTTGATAGCTTCTACAGCTCCATTTATAGACCCGTAAGCTGTAATGATTAAAAAAGGTGTAAGTATATCCTTCTTTCTGAAACTTTCCAAAATCTCTAATCCTGTTCCATCTTCTAATAAAAAGTCTGAGACTATTAAATCAAACTTTTCTTTTTCTAATAAGCTTAAGCTTTCTTTTTTAGACTTTGCAGTCAATACTTCAAATCCCGCTTCTGATAAAACCGTTTTGATAACTTTTAAGATACTTTCCTCATCATCAATTAATAAAATTTTAAACATCATCCTTTACCTCTAAAGGTAGTTCTATTATAAATTTAGTGTATTTTCCATATTCTGAAATAAGGTTAATCGTTCCTTTATGTGAGAAAACAATTTTGTAAACCATAGGCAAACCAAGACCTGTTCCTTTCTGTTTTGTAGTAAAAAATGGCTTAAAAATCTTATCTTTATGCTCTTGTTTAATTCCTATTCCATTATCTTGAGCGGTTATTTGTATTTTGTTTTTATCTTTGTTGTAATAAGTGGAAATTTTTATATAGCCGTCTTGAATGTTTTTTTCTTTTATAGCATCAATAGAGTTTAAAACAAGATTAACAATCACTTGTTTGAATAAGTTCTTATCTACCATTGATGATGGTAAGTTTTTATCAAGATTCAGCTCAAGCTTTATATTATAATCTTCACAATCGTAGGCTAAAAGTTTAACCGAATCTTCTATAACTTTGTTGATGTTTGTATAGCTAAATTTTGGCTCTATTAATTTAGAAAAGTTTAAAAAAGATACGGTCATTTCATTTAGTCTGCTACTTTCTTCTTTTATGATTTTTCCAAACTCTTTTATAATCTCATTATCAGAGTTTGTTTTTATATAGTATGCCGCATTTGATATAGAATAAAGCGCATTTTTAATCTCATGGGCTATTTTTGCGCTCATCTCTCCCATTGCAGCCATACAGCTTAAGGTTTCTCTTTCTCTGTGTGCCTCTTCAAGCTTGTTTATATAATCATTCAATGAAGAAATCATAATATAAAAACTAAATGTTAGCTTGTTTATCTCATCTCCGGATAGATTGTTAAACATCTGACATTTTGGACATTCTTTTATGGCTTTACTGCCAATATCAAAAAGAACCTCTCCGGCATTTTCAGAAGTCAGCCAACAAGTTGTAGATATATCCTTATCACATTTTTTTTCTTGTTTTATAACAGGTTTTAGATTAACGATATCTTTTAGATTTTGAAAATCTAAATTGAAAAGGTTTATTATTTTTTCTTTCAGCTCAACAAGTGGTTTTACTAATATACTTGAAATAAAGAAAATTCCGGTAAATGTGGCAATGAATATAAATAAAACTACTATAGAAAGGGGGTATACTATTTTTTGAATATCTTCTTTTAGTTCGTTCTCGATAGTTTCAATATCATAAAAAACTATTAATTTTCCAATAATTTCTGTATCCACTTTTAAATCATAGATAAACTTTGCCAAACCGTTAATGTTTTTTTCATTATATTTATAACCTAACAAAGACAAATTATTACTGCCTATTATTGTTCCATCTTTATCTAATACATAAACCTGTTTTATGGCTTTATTTCTTGTAAGGAAATTTACAAACTCATCTATTTTTTCAAAGTTTTTAACAATGATCTTTTCTTTGTAGCTTTCTGCAAGACTTGTTATATTCTCTTCTAAGGATAAAATCCTGTCGTTTAGTATTCTGTCGTAAAAGTTGCTGACGGTGAAGATAATAGAACCAGTTAGTATGATTAAAACATAGATGGCTGTTGATAAAGATGTTTTAAGCTTGATGGACAGGTTTCTCAGAATCATTTTAATACAGGGAATAAGTCAAGAATTTTTCTATAATTTTTTATAACTTGAAACATGTTTGGATTTGGTTTTTCAAAGCCATCTATTTCCATATTTTTTAACGTTTCTTGATCGATTGAGAATAAAGCTTTTTCTATATCTTCATAAAGTTTTTTATCCAAGGTTTTTGATACCATGATTATATGTCTTGGGAAGGATGGAGACTTTGCTATTACTCTAAGTTGGTCTTGATACGCTTTTAAGCTTTCTTCCTTTATTCCGGCTACATCTGCAATTCCTGCGAGAACTGCCAAGATGGCTCCTTTATCCGTTCCGGAGCTCCATATATTTATTACATCTTCTTGAGTTATTCCAGCCTGTGAAAGCATGTATAAAGGCATAACGCAATTACTCATACAGATAGGACTGCCAAGGGTAATCTTTTTTCCTTTTACATCTTCAATGGATTTAATTGGACTGTCTTTTTTAACAACAAGAACGCCGTTTTCTACGGCTTTGCCGTTTATTTTCATTACAGCCACAGCTTCAACGTTAAACTTTCTTTTTAGCTCAAAGTATACAACAGAACACCCGACGGCCAAACGTGCTTCTTTTCTTTCAAATAGCTCAAAAACTCTGTCAACATTTTCAACAATCACCATATCAACTTTTTTGTTTAATTTGGAAGATAGGTATTTTGATAAAACAGAGTATCGTTTGTACTCTTTAACAGTATCCCCATAAGATAAAACTGCAAATGTAAGGCTTTCTTGTGCAAAAGAGATATTAAATATTAGTAAGCTTAAAATCAGTATACTAAAAAGCATGGAAATAATATATATCCAAAAACATCAAGTTAGCAAACACTATCTTTGAATAGGTTGGAAAAGAAATTGTTAAACTTTTTCTTTTTGGCTTGTCATCCCGAAGACGTAAGTCTGAGGGATCACATTTTTAAATTTTATAAAAATCACTTATTTTTCCTCCAAGGTATTTAGCATGATTATCCAACCTGTAGGAATTTTAAAAAACTGTCTTATAAATTCTCCTAAATCTATGAGATTGCTTGTAAAAATCCTCATCGTCATTCTGAGCGAAGCGAAGAATCTCATTTTTTCTTTTCAAATTAAAAAAATCAAAATATGAGATACTTCGGACTTAAGTCCTTAGGATGACGGGAAGGTAAGCTTACGAAAATTTTGGAATACTCTTCCCCTACTCTTGAAAATTTTTAAGATTTGAGTATATTATTTATATATAATTTGACTTTATTAAAATCAATATTCTTGACAAGATTAAAAAGATAATGTATAATATAAAATGAATTAAAATCTAAAAGGAGGTAGGCGCAAATGGCAAAGTTAAAACCTCTGTATGACAGAGTTGTTATCAAAAGAGTTGAAGAAGAAGTATCAAAAACTCCAGCAGGAATCATTATTCCGGATACAGCAAAAGAAAAGCCTCAAATTGGTGAAGTTATAGCGGTAGGAGAAGGTAGAGTCTTAGAAAATGGAAATGTAGTTCCTCTCAAGGTAAAAGTAGGGGATAAAGTATACTTTAGCAAGTATGCAGGAAATGAAGTTAAAGTTGATGGTGAGGAGTTAATCATTTTAAGAGAAGATGATATCTTAGCTATTATTGAACAATAAAAAAATAGGAGGTGAGCATAGATGGCAGCAAAAAAATTAGTTTATGGTGATGAAGCAAGAGCTAAATTAAAAGCAGGTGTTGATAAACTTGCAAACGCAGTTAAAGTAACACTTGGACCAAGAGGTAGAGAAGTAATTTTAGAGAAAAAATGGGGATCTCCGGTAGTTACTAAAGACGGTGTATCTGTTGCAAAAGAAATAGAGCTTACAGACCCATACGAAAACATGGCAGCTCAACTTGTAAAAGAAGTTGCATCTAAGACAGCAGACGTTGCCGGTGATGGAACAACAACAGCTACAGTGTTAACTCAAGCAATCTATGAAGAAGGATTAAAAGCAATTGCTTCTGGTGCGAACCCTGTTTATGTAAAAAGAGGAATTGATGAAGCTGTTAAAATAATCGTTGAAGAACTCAAAAAAATATCTAAACCAGTTACCGGAAGAAAAGAGATTGAACAAGTTGCTACAATCTCTGCAAACAACGACCCAGAAATTGGTAAAATCATTGCAGATGCAATGGAAAAAGTAGGAAAAGATGGTGTAATTACTGTTGAAGAATCTAAATCTGCAGAAACTGTATTAGAAGTAACAGAAGGTATGCAATTTGATAGAGGATACTTATCTCCATACTTTGTAACAAATCCAGAAAAAATGGAAGCTGTTTTAGAAAATCCATACATCTTAATCTATGAAAAGAAAGTAAGCAACATAAGAGAGCTTTTACCAGTATTAGAAAAAGTTGTTCAAACAAACAGACCACTTTTAATAATTGCTGAAGATGTTGAAGGAGAAGCTCTTGCTACATTAGTAGTAAACCACATCAAAGGAGTATTAAGAGTATGTGCAGTTAAAGCTCCAGGATTTGGTGAAAGAAGAAAAGCAATGCTCCAAGACATTGCTATCTTAACAGGCGGTACTGCAATCACAGAAGACCTTGGAATCAAACTCGAATCTGTTGATTTAGATATGCTTGGCAAAGCTGATAAAGTTGTTGTAGACAAAGATAACACTACAATCATCGGAGGAAAAGGAAACCCGGAAGATATAAAAGCAAGAATAGAGCAAATCAAAAAACAAATTGAAACAACAACTTCTGAATATGACAAAGAAAAATTACAAGAAAGACTTGCTAAACTTGCCGGCGGTGTAGCTATCATTAAAGTTGGTGCTGCTACAGAAGCAGAATTAAAAGAGAAAAAAGATAGAGTTGATGACGCAGTACATGCTACAAAAGCTGCAGTAGAAGAAGGTATTGTTCCTGGTGGTGGTATTGCATTATTCAGAGCATCAAGAGCACTTTGCAACATAAAAGAAGAAAACACAGACAAAGCTTGGGGCATCAAGATTGTTAAAAATGCTTGCAAAGTTCCATTAAAACAAATTGCTTATAACGCAGGATTCGAAGGATCTGTTATAATTGAAAAAATCAAAGATGTTGACAATGTAAACTACGGATTCAATGCAGCAACCGGTGAGTATGTAGACATGGTAGAAGCTGGTATCATCGACCCAACTAAGGTTGTAAGAACAGCTCTCCAAAATGCTGCATCTATTGCAGGAACAATGCTTACAGCTGAATGCTTAGTGGCAGAAATTAAGGAAAAAGAAGAAAAACTCCCGGGCGCAGGCGGTGGAATGGGAGACATGGACTTCTAAGATAAATTCTTAAATTAATAAATATATGAAGCCCCCTTAACGGGGGCTTTTTTGTTTTTCACAAGCATTCTTTCCGTGTCATCCAGCAGCGAAGTGAAGGATCTCCTTTTTGATTTTTTGACTAGAAAAGGATCTCCTCTTTTAAAAAGGAAAAAGGAAACTCTTCTCACGGCTGATTGCAGATTAGGGGGGTATAAAAAAGCAGCAGAGCCTTCTCTACAGCTTCAGAAGAACGTTATTATTCTTTTTCTTTATTATCCTGAGGCTGTAAAGCCGAAGGATCGCTTTTTAAATTTTATAAAATTTTCATACACTTGCAAAAAAATGATATAATAATAATTTTTATTTTTAAATTTCACAAGGAGAAAAAATGCTATTAGAAGAGAAAAAAGCACCAAAAGCAGTTAGGGAAGATATTAGGAATATTGCTATTATCGCCCACGTAGACCATGGAAAAACAACGCTTGTAGACGCACTACTTAAACAAAGTGGTACTTTTCGGGAAAATGAAGAAGTAGCAGAAAGAGTTATGGATAATATTGACTTAGAAAGAGAGCGTGGTATCACAATTATGGCAAAAAATACGGCTATAAGATATAAAAACTATAAAATTAACATCGTTGATACTCCGGGGCACGCTGATTTTGGCGGAGAGGTAGAAAGAACATTAAAAATGGTTGATGGTGTAATACTTCTTGTTGATGCATCAGAAGGACCACTTCCTCAGACAAGATTTGTTTTAAGAAAAGCGTTAGAATCTAATCTAACACCTATCGTTGTTATAAATAAAATAGATAGACCGGATGCAAGAATTCAAGAAGTGATAAATGAAGTTTACGATTTATTTATAGATTTAGACGCAACGGAAGAGCAGCTTGAATTTCCAATTCTTTACACGATAGCAAGAGACGGAATCGCAAAAGAAAACCTTGAAGATGATTCAAAAGATTTGAAACCATTGTTTAATAAAATCATAGAGTATATACCGGCACCATCTTATGATCCGGATATGGGATTGCAATTTTTGATTACATCCTTAGATTATGACAACTTCGTCGGAAGGTTAGCAATTGGAAGAATTTTTAACGGTTCTGTAAAAGTAAATCAACAAGTGTCAGTGGTAAAAAAAGATGGAGCAATAATTAAAGGAACTGTAAGAGCATTGTATACTTACGAAGGACTCAAAAGAGTAGAAACAAAAGAAGCAAAAGCAGGAGATATAGTAGCAATAGCAGGATTGGAAGATATAACCATCGGAGAAACTATAGCTGACGCTGAAAATCCTGTAGGACTTCCTCCAATAACAGTAGAAGAGCCTACAATATCTATGATATTCTCAATAAACGATTCTCCATTTGCAGGAAGAAGCGGAAAATTTTTAACATCAAGACATTTAAGAGATAGATTGTACAAAGAGACATTAACTAACGTTGCTATAAGAGTATCTGACACAGAAAATCCAGACTCATTCTTAGTAATGGGTAGAGGAGAATTACAGCTATCTATATTGGCTGAAATGATGAGAAGGGAAGGCTATGAGTTTCAAGTATCAAAACCTGAAGTTATAGTAAAAGAAGAAAATGGTAAAAAATTAGAGCCGGTAGAAAGGGTTTTAATAGATATTCCTGAAGAGTACGTAGGAACAGTTACTCAAAAGCTTGGTTCAAGAAAAGGCAGAATGATAAACATGATTAATCATGGATTTGGAAGGGTAAGGCTTGAATTTATCGTTCCATCAAGAGGACTGATTGGATACAGGTCAGAGTTTAAAACAGATACAAGAGGTGAAGGATTAATCAATACAATCTTTGAAGGCTGGGAAGAGTGGCAGGGAGAGATTAAAACAAGACAAAACGGAGCATTGATAGCTGATAGAAAAGGTGTAGCAACACCATACGCAATTTTTGGACTACAAGATAGAGGAGTTTTCTTTATAGAACCGGGCACAGAAGTTTACGAAGGCATGATTGTAGGAGAACACAGTAGAGATAATGACCTTGATGTAAACGTAACAAGAGAAAAGAAATTAACTAACATGAGAGCTTCCGGCTCTGATGAAAACATTAAAATCATCCCGGCTAAAAAGATGGACTTTGAAAGAGCCATGGAATGGATTAATGAAGATGAGCTTATAGAAGTAACGCCGGATGCTATAAGAATAAG
>NZ_ABZS01000044.1 GCF_000173615.1 Sulfurihydrogenibium yellowstonense SS-5
AATTTTAGCTGCAGCCACATATCCTAACTACGACCCTAACAATTATGAAAAATATAAAACTTATAAAAATATAATCTTTCAGCATGCTTACGAGGTAGGTTCTGTAGCAAAGCCTATTTTTCTTGCAGAAGCTATTGATGAAAAAAAGGTTGATTTAAATGAAATAATTGATTGTCAAAATGGTGCTATTTACGTAGACGGAGTTAGAATTAAAGACCATAAAAGATTTGGCTTATTAACGCCGGCTCAGATTATACAGCATTCTTCTAACGTAGGTGCTATAAAGATTGCTTTAAGATTGGACCAGAAAAAGATATATCAGAAACTAAGAGATTTAGGATTTGGACAAAAAACAGGTATTTTTCCTGGCGAGGCATCTGGATTTTTAAGAGAAGATTTTAGACCTGTAAACATAGCCTATGCATCGATCGGGCAAAACTGGACTGCAACCCCTCTTCAAGTTGGATTAGCTTATTCAGCTTTTGCGAATGGTGGTTATCTTGTAAAGCCATTGCTAGTTAAAGGTCTGGCTGATAATAGCGGAAGCTACGTAAAAGTTTATCAGCCTGAGAAGATTAGAAAAGTTTTGAGCGATGAAAGCATACAAAAATTAAAACCAATCTTGCAATTAGTTGTAGAAGATGGAACAGCTAAATCCGGGAAATCTGATTACTTTACTATTGCAGGAAAAACAGGAACAGCTCAGAAATATGACCCTGCGATAAAGGCGTTGTCTAATTCTAAATGGTACACTTGGTTTGCAGGATTTTTTCCTGTTTCTGACCCAAAATTTACAGTTGTTATATTTGCAAATGAGCCTAAGCCAAAATTTCCGGGTGAACATATAGGCGGTGGTGGTGTGTCTGCTACAGTCTTAAAGAATTTAGTTGATAGGGTAATGTTTTATTATAAACAAAAACCAGATAAGGTCGTTAGTGAGAATAAGAAATGAAAAGAAGAACGTGTTAAATATCAAGTTTAAAAATGAGGCTGTTCCAAAATTTTTATAAGTTTATATTTTCTCTTCACCTGAGGTCGTGAGTCTGAAGGACATTCCCTTTAAAAAAATAAGGAAAAATGAGATTCCTTGCCGGCTGCAGAATGACAGGAAGGAGTATAAAGGACGAAGGTTCTTTAGCGGCTGCGGAATGACACCATAGAGGCGTAAAGGATGGAGATTCTTCATCGGCTGTAAAATTACGGTTAAAGCTTAATCAATTTAGACTTAGTAAAATTATAAAGCACTCTCAGTACAAAAATTTTCATCAAATGGTCTTAATAACTGTACATGCTACAGCCACTTAATACGTAAGCTCTAAAATAAAAATCATCCATTTTTAATTGTTTTAGCTTATATTATTAAACAAAAAAACAAATTATGGAAAAAACTTTGATGATAGTTATAGCAGGAGCAACAGCAACGGGGAAAACAGAGCTTGGCATTAAGCTTGCAAAACTTTTAGATGGAGAAGTAATTAGTGCGGACTCCATGATGGTTTATAAGTATATGGATATTGGAACGGCAAAGCCATCTGTTGAAGAAAGAGAAGGGATTGAGCATTATGTTATAGATGTCGTCTTACCTTCTCAAAACTACTCTGTAAAAGATTATATTGAAGATTTTGATAAAGCTGTTCAAAAAATTAGAGAAAAAGGCAAAATACCAATTGTAGTAGGCGGCACTTGGCTATACATTCAAGGAGTTTTATATGGCTTATCAGATGCACCAGAAAGTGATTGGACTTTAAGAGAAAAATTATACAGCTTAGATAATTTAGAGCTTTATACACAGTTGCAAAAAGTAGACCCAGAGTATGCAAACAAAATACACGTAAATGACAAAAGAAGAATCGTTAGAGCGTTAGAAGTGTATTACCTAACAGGAAAACCATTTTCTTTTTTTATAAATCAGCATAACTTTAAATCAAAAAGGTATAACTTTTTAGGCTTTATTCTTGAGAGAGACAGACAGGAGCTTATGGATAGAATAGAGAAGCGAGTTGAAAAAATGTTTGAAAAAGGTCTTGTTGAAGAAGTTAAAAAGCTTGTAGATATGGGATTTAAAGACAGTTTAACATCAAGGCAGGCAATAGGATACAAAGAAATTTTACCTTACTTAGATAAAAAAATCTCACTTGAAGACGCTAAAAAATGTATAATAGAAAATACTAAGGATTTTGCAAAAAGGCAAATCAGAACATTTAGAAATAAAACAGATTTTGAAAAAATAGAAGCATCCAAATTTGAAGTTAATGAAATATTAGACTATATTTATAAAAAATATAACCAGGAGGTAAGAGATGTCAGTACAAGATGAAATTTTAAACGAGTATAGAAAAGAAGGTAAGGAAGTGACAATTTACTTAATTAGAGGAACAAGAATTGTTGGAAAAATAATTGATGCAGACCAATTTACTATTCTTGTTGATGTTAACGGTCAACAGCAACTGATTTATAAACATGCAATTAGTACAATCGTTGTAGAGTAAGCGTGAAGGCAGTTATAGTAGCAGTAAATCTAAACGATAAAGAAGAAGATTTTGAATATAAAATTCAAGAGCTTGAGGGTTTGGTAGAGGCAGCAGGTGGAACTGTTGTAGGTAAAGTGTATCAAAAAAGAGAATCTCCAGACCCTGCTTATTTTATTGGTCGTGGAAAAGTAAAAGAGATAGCCCAGCTCGTTGAAGGAATAAGAGGAGATACTGTTGTCTTTAATGTAAATTTATCTCCTGTTCAAATATCTAACTTATCTAAGGAATTAAATGTGGAAGTTCTTGATAGAACAGATTTGATTCTTAAAATTTTCTTGAATAACGCAAGAACAAAACAGGCAAAACTCCAAGTAGAGCTTGCATACCTGCAACATCAGCTTCCAAGAGTTTACGGCGGAAAAGGAAAAGAGCTTTCAAGAATTGGCGGTGGTATGAAGACAAAAGGAGCTGGTGAAAAACTCGGAGAGATAAAAACAAGAACTATCAAAGACAGAATAAACAAAATTAAAAAACAACTTAAGGAAATAGAAAAACAAAGAGAAGAACAGAGAAAATCAAGAGAAGATAATCCAAACATACTAAAAGTTTCTCTTGTAGGATATACAAACGCAGGCAAGTCTTCACTTTTAAAAAGACTTACAAAAAGAGATGTATTCATATCTGACCAGCTTTTTGCTACTCTTGACACAAAAACATCTTTAATCTACTTCCCGGATATAGAAAAGAAAGTTTTAATAACAGATACGGTTGGATTTGTTGAAGATATGCCATCTGAAATTATGGATGCATTCATGACAACCTTAAAAGAAATAGAAGATGCAGATGTTATTCTTCATGTGATTGATATTTCAGATAAAAATTGGATGAAAAAGAAAACAACCGTTGAAAACGTATTAAAACAGTTAAAACTTCAAGATAAACCAACTATAACAGTTTTTAACAAGATTGACAAAGTCGTTCCATCAAAAGATTTGATCGAAGAGGATGTGATGGAAAATACCATAACTATATCAGCAGAAAAAGGATGGAATATAGATAAACTTTTTGATATACTTAAAAAATATGCAAAACAAAAGGAGGAAAAGCATGGAGTGTGTATTTTGCAAAATAGTCAATAAAGAAATTCCGGCTAAAATAGTTTATGAAGATGAGTTAATAATGGCTTTTCATGATATAAGACCACAGGCAAAAATTCACATACTTATAATTCCAAAGGAGCATATACCAAACAATCTTTATTTTGAAGGAAGACATAAAGCATTAATCGGTCATATTATCTTAAAAGCAAACGAAATTGCTAAAATGTTTGAAATAGACAAAACAGGATTTAGACTGATAGTAAACACGGGTCCAGATTCAGGACAGGAAGTATTTCATGTACATTGGCATTTATTAGGAGGCGAGCCACTTGGAAAACTCATCTGCAAATAAAGAATTAGAAATAGTTGATACAAGAGGATTATTTTGCCCTTTACCACTGACATTTGTATCAAGAAAGTTAAAAGAAATACCCGTTGGCGAAAGATTAAAAGTTTTAGCAGATGATAAAGCATTTAAGAAAGATATAGAAATATGGGCTTTTGAAACAGGCAATAAGCTTTTGGAGTTTAAAGAAGAAAACGGCTACTACGTTGCAGTTATAGAAAGAGGAAAAGGTTTTAAAGGTGAAAGTATTTGGGATAAAATAAAGTTTATCTCCTTGGGTGTCAAGCTACATTTTATAAAACATCTTCTTGATATCATTCCATTTAACAAGCCAAAGTATTTAATAACCTTTGTATCTGTTGCAGAAGGCTTAAGAGCAGCAGATTTCTTAAAAAGTAAAGGCATTGAAAATTTTATAATGCTACCAGTTCCAAAAGAAATCTATCCACATTGCGGTCTTGTATTTGGCTTAAAATCAAAAGATGATGCTGTTAAGATTTACAATCTTCTAAAAGAAAACAAATACGCTGTAGAGGATATACATATAATAGATAGGGAGAAAAAATATCCAAAGTTAGAGGTTTAATTATACCTTGGGTGAGAAATTAGAGTTCTTTATAGAATTTAGATAAGGAGATCCTTCGAACTAACGTCCTCAGGATGACAGCAAAGGTTGAATGATAGGCATTAAAGGAAGGATAATCTTATTCCGTCATTCTGAGCGAAGCGAAGAATCTCATACTTGTACCCAATTTTTCACCTGACTTATATCCAAAGTTAGAGGTTTAATTATAATAGGATTCTAAAATGGAAGAAATAGAGATTGCTAAACAGCAAATAGAGACGGCAGAAGCGATACTGATTACTGCCGGAGCAGGTATGGGTGTAGATTCCGGACTTCCTGACTTTAGAGGTACAGAAGGGTTTTGGAGAGCATATCCGATAGCCAAGAAGCTTGGACTAAGGTTTGAAGAGCTTGCAAATCCAAGATGGTTTAAACAAGACCCTCAATTAGCTTGGGCATTTTATGGACATAGATTAAAACTATACAGAGAAACACAACCACACCAAGGATTTTATCTTCTAAAAGATTTGGTAAAAAAGAAAAACGAAAACTATTTTATCTTTACTTCAAACGTTGATGGACAATTTCAAAAAGCCGGATTTGACGAAGATAAGATTGTCGAAATTCATGGCAGTATTCATTATCTACAATGTGTAGAGCCTTGTAGCGATGAAATATGGAGCGCCGAAGGAATTGATGTTAATATTGATATGGAAAATTTTAAAGCTCTTCCGCCATTACCTAAATGTAAAAACTGCGGCTCTTTGGCAAGACCAAATGTTCTGATGTTTAATGATTTTCAATGGATTCCTCACAGAACAGAGGCACAAGAATTTAGATTTAATCTATGGCTTGAAAAAGTTCAAAATAAAAATCAAAAGTTAGCAATTATTGAAATTGGAGCCGGGAAGGCAGTACCAACTGTAAGACTAACAAGCGAAAGAATAGCAAGATTGCTAAATGGATTTTTGATAAGAATAAATCCAAGAGATTATGATGTTCCTACTAATATTAATGCAGTTTCTTTAAAAGTTGGCGGATTAGAAGGTTTAAAGTTAATCTTATAATATTTATCTTCACGTACTTAAGAGTGTTCCAAAATTTTTGTAGGCTTACCTTTTCGTATCATCCTGAGGCTGAAGGCAAGGATCTCATCTTTTGATTTTTTTGACTCGAAAAGAAAAAGTATGAGATTTTTTGCCAGCTGGAGAATGACGATGTGGATTTTTGGAACAATCTTAATTTTTATGATGGATGTTAAAGAGTATTAACGCCCTCATCCAAAATAATGTCAAAGAGCTACTTTTATGATTTAAGTCATATATTTAACTTTCCAACTATTTAAAAATGTTTATATAAAAAATTTTTTATAAATTAAGAATATGGAGACTAAGATGGGTAAAAGTAAAAAGATTTTTATTTTTGTAGTTTTGATAGTCATCTTGATTGCTATTTTTTCTGTCATTAGAAAGAAACGAGAGTTGGCAAGCTTTGAAAAACCTAAAAGCTATCCGTTGGTAGTAAATACATTTAACGTAAAACAAGGAGAGCTTGAATCTTATCAAAAATTCTTAGGTGAGTTTAGACCAGAAAATGATGCTCTTGTAAGTTCAAAGTTTAGTGCAACGGTTTTATATGTTGCAAATGAAGGGACAAAGGTTAAAAAAGGAGATTTGGTTTTTAAGTTGGATTCCAGTGATATAGAATCAAACATATCAGCTTTGACATACTCTCAAAAAGCTATTTTGGACCAAATAGATAGTGCAAAAGCTCAGGTTGAAGCATCAAATACACAGTACATAAATGCTAAAAAAGAGTATGAAAGATACAAAGGACTTTATGAAAAAGAGCTTATTTCTAAAGAACAGTTAGAAAATATGGAAAATCTATATAAACAAGCTTTGGCCAATAAAGAAAATGCTTTAAGTAAAGTAAAACAGTTAGAAGACCAAGCTAAATCTGTAGCCGGTCAAATAGAGTCTTTAAAATCTAATCTAAATTACACAGAATACAGAGCTCCTTTTGATGGAGTTGTGGCAAGTAAATTTGTTAACGTTGGAGATGTGGCT
The DNA here is from genome assembly GCF_000173615.1 of Sulfurihydrogenibium yellowstonense SS-5. Classification (GTDB taxonomy): domain Bacteria; phylum Aquificota; class Aquificia; order Aquificales; family Hydrogenothermaceae; genus Sulfurihydrogenibium; species Sulfurihydrogenibium yellowstonense. The sequence goes on from NZ_ABZS01000044.1 coordinate 6,552, forward strand.
TTGGCTGGTAAGCCATTGGTTGAAATTGTAGGGAGTGGGAAATACTTAGTTTATGTCAACGTGCCAACTGAGTTAGCTTTAAAAGTAAAGAAAGGAGATGTAGAGAAAGTTAGCTATAACGGTCGGTCTGTCGATGCTGTTGTGGAAGATGTTTTACAATCTGCTCAAAATAATCTATCAATCATAAAACTTTCTGTTTCAAATAATCCTTTCAATCTGCCTGCTCATACATTTGTTGATGTTTTTATTAAAGAAGGTAAATGTGATGGCTTTATAGTCCATGCTAATTCTGTAGTAAAAAAAGTAGATGGTTATTATGTGATAGGAATAAAAGACTCAAAGGCTCATTTAGTTCCTGTTGTAGTGAAATCCAAAACATTAACTGAGGCATGCGTTGATGGTAATTTAAGCACAATAGATAAAGTAGTTGTCGGAGATGAGTCTTTGCTACAAAGAATTTATGAAGGTCAAAAGCTTATTGAGTTTAGAGGTGAAAACTGATGCTAAAATGGTATATATCTAAACCCCACCTTATATTTTCAATTTTAATTGCTTTTGCTTTTATGGGAATTATCGGATTTTTTTCTATGCCAAGGGATTTATTTCCACCGGCTGATAGACCTCAAATAGCGGTAGTAGTTCAAGAGCCGGGAGCAACTGCAAAATACATAGCAGACCATACAGCATCTGTTATTGAAAGGCAGCTTTATACTATAAGCGGTATAAGAAGAGTATATTCAACATCAAATGATGGATTTTGTACAGTTACAGCAGAATTTCATTATTCTAAGCCATTAGCAGAGGCAAAAACAGACGTAGCCAATGCTCTTAGTAAAGTCCAAAACTTACTTCCAAAGGATATATTGCCACCACAGATTTATGAAATAACATCTTACACACCACCTGTTATGGTTTTAACTGTAAGTCCTAAGAAAGATTCACACCTGTCTTTGGAAGATGTAAGGTATATAGCAGAAAATCAGATTAAAAATGAAATACTTAGAACAAATGCAGTAGCAAATGTAGATGTTTTTGGAGGCTATACAAAAGAAATACATATTCAAATAGACAATGCTAAATTAAGCTCTTATGGATTATCTCCTCAGGATGTAATCAATGCTATCCAAAAATCAAACAATGATATGCCACTTGGAATAATGATTAACAAAGATACACAAAACACGTTTATCTTAAAAACAGAGGCAAAAAGCTTAGATGAACTAAAAAACATTCAGATAACAAAAGATGTTAAGCTTAGCGATGTTGCAAAAGTAGAGTTTGGTATCAAGCCACCTACCGCAATGTATCAAGGAAATGGAAAAGAAGGAATAGCTCTTGCAATTCAAAGACCTTACGGTGGAGCTGTTTTAAGCGCAATTTCAGCAGTTGAAGAGGTTCTACCAAAAATAAAAGCTCAATTTCCGCAGTTAAATATAGATATATCAGATACACAAAAAGAGTTGGTTAAATTAAGTAATGAAAATATGCTTGAGGCTTTAAGAGATGCAATAATCTTTACATCTTTGGTAATCTTTTTATTCTTAGCAAATCTAAGAATGACTATCATCGCAGCTTTATCAATACCTTTTGTTTATTTGGCTACCATAGCCTTTATGTGGCTTTTTGGTATAGGATTTAACACGGTTTCTTTGACAGGTGTAATTTTAGCTCTTGGTATGCTTGTTGATGATGCGATAGTTATTTTAGAGAATATAGAAAGACATCTATTTGAATTAAAAAAATCGCCTGTTGAAGCTGCAATAGATGGAACAAAAGAAGTTATGCTTGTTGTTTTTGGTGGCACTGTTGCAACTGCTTCTGTCATATTTCCGATGTTATTTGTTGGAGATTTTCCAGAAAAAATATTTAGACCATTGGCAGGTACACTTTTAATTGCTATCTTTGTATCTTACGTTGTTTCAATCACTTTAATTCCAATTTTAGCAATCAAGTTTTTGAAAAATGCAGACAAAAAATCAGTTTGGGAGCTTAAAATCAATCAACTTATGTTAGCATGGCTAAATCCTTTAAAAAATATTTACATAGATTGGATAAAAACGTTGATTCACAAAAAGAAAATAAGACCTCTTGCTGTTATGCCTCTTGTAATATTGTTTGTTATGAGTTTAAGACTTATTCCTTTTACAGGAAGAGATTTAATGCCACCAATGGATACAGGAATTGTTAAGGCAAACGTTGTTTTTAACAGTAATACATCCATTTGGCAGGTAAATCAGGAAGTTAAAAAAATTCAAGATTATATTTACTCTCTTGGAAATGTAAAAAGAGTTTCTGTCGCAATAGGAACTGAACCGGGAGTTTTAACAATCAGCGGTGGAACACCTCAAACCGCATCATTTACAATAACATTTGTCAATAGATTTGAAAGAAAAGAAACAATATGGCAGCTTGAAGATAAAATAAGGGATTACATTCACACTTTACCTAATATAAAGTATGCTGATGTCTATGACTACGGAGCGACGGCTTTATCATCAATAAAAGCAAATCTTGATGTAACTCTTTACTCAGATAATCTTGAAGCTTTAAATAAAACAGGAAATGCAATTTTAGAGATAGCAAACAATACACCGGGATTAAAATCAGCATCTAAAAGCTGGGACATGGATAAGATTGAGTATGAGTTTAAAATAGATAAACAAAAAACAGCTCTTTATAATACAACTCCTTACGCCGCGGCTGTTCAAGTAAGTGCTGGCTTGCAAGGTCAGATCTCATCTGTTTTAACCATTCCAAATGAAACAGGATTTTTAATCAGAGTGATCCTTTCGCCAGAACAAAGAAGCTATATAGACCAGTTTAAAAGCTACTTGATAAAAACTCCAAAAGGATTTGTACCGTTAGAAGCTCTTGGAGAGTTTACTCAAAAAGCAGAGCCGACAATAATCACAAGACAAGCTTTAGATTATACACAGGACGTTTACGGATACAGAGGTACAAATGCTATATCTCACATAATGGAAAACTTCCAGAAAGAGTTTGAAAAGTATGCAAAAAATCATCCAGGTTTTCCACTGCCTAACATAAAGATAGAGCAAACCGGGGATATCCAGCAGATGATGGATTCTATGGGAAGAATGTTTAAAGCTATTTTGATTGGATTGGTGATTTTATATTTAGTTTTAGCAGCAGTGTTTAAATCTTGGAAAGACCCTGTGGCAATTATGTTGGCAATTCCTCTTTCTATAATAGGTGGTTCATGGTCATTGCTGATTGCAGATAAACATATGTGTTTACCGGCTATTATGGGATTTATTCTCCTTGCCGGAATCATAGTTAAAAACTCAATTCTGATTATAGAATTTATAAAAACATATAGAGAAAAAGGATACTCTAAGGAAGAGGCTATTTTAGAAAGTGTTAACATAAGAACAAGACCGGTTATGATGACTGCATTCGGGACAGCTGTTGGTATGATACCAATTGCATTAGAATGGGCTATAGGACTCGAAAGACTTTCACCTCTTGCAGTGGTTGCTATAGGTGGTCTAATCGTTGGAACATTTTTAAGCTTAGTGTACGTGCCATTTTTCTATTACTTAATTGATAAAGGTGAAGAAAATGAAAAAACAGCTAATACTTAGTCTAATAGCAGTACCATTAATAAACGCATACAGCATAACCTTAGAAGAAACGCT
>NZ_ABZS01000043.1 GCF_000173615.1 Sulfurihydrogenibium yellowstonense SS-5
TTTGTCTAAGGTTTTCTTCCGGCTGAATTTTATCAAAAAAATCAACATCTATACCATGATAGATAACTTCAACATTTTGCACGCCGATATCTAAAAGATAGTTTTTAACATAGCAAGATGGAGCAATAACAAGGTCTAAGTTTGAATAAGTTTTATATGTGTAGGACCTTGCAATTTTCTTAACTATAATTTTTCCTTTAATTTTGTTTATATTTTCAACGACACTTTCTAAGTTTGAATGAAAAAAACCTACAGTTTTATATTTTAGACTTTCTTTTTTTGAATTTACAACTGTTGGAATTAAAAAAGGAGAGCCTATTTCTACTACATCCGGTTTTTCTTGCTTTAATATGTTTGAAAGTTTAACAGGATTAATCAAAAGTCTATAGTGGTTATTAAATGGAAAGTAGGGAGATTTGATTTTAATTATTTTGGTTCTTTTTAAAAAAATTTCTCCATCCTCCTCCCCTGGAATTATTAATGTGTGCTGAATATCTTCTTTATCTTTTAGATATTCTATCTTATTTTGAATGTATGTTTTAATCCCTCCCCCTTTTTCAGAGTAGAAATGTGTTATATCTAATAGTCTCATAATTCATTAATAATTAAATCAACAAGTTTTTTGTGATAAAGTTTAAATCCAAAGCTTGTTTTTTTGCTAAGATTATACTTATTAGCTGTTCTTCCGATGTATACAAGGCTTACATATTTATTTTTTCTCTTTATAATCTCACTTTGGATATCTTTAGCTATCCACCAATCATTGTCTCTCATTTTGACTGTTGGAGTTATATCTATTGGGTAGTAGGATTTTCTCGACCTCATACATAAACCTCCTCAAGCTGTTTCTTTGAAAGACAGCCTAAGCTAAATTTTTCAACCATCTCAAGCAATAGGCTTCTTTCATCAAGATTTGAGACTAATTTTAAAATGTTATTTCTTATTTTTTGTGATAAAACTGGATTTTCTATCAATCTTTCAAGGATTAATTTGTATTCTTTTGGGTCGTTATTGGAAATAACAAACCCTGTAATATCTTCAACAATATTTTCCTTAGATGCTCCTTTGTCTGACACAAGAGGGATTAAACCGCTTGCCATAGCTTCAAGCACTACATTTCCAAATGTTTCTGTTGTGCTAGGAAATAGGAAAAAGTCAGCAGATGCAAAGGCTTTAGATAACTCTTCTCCTTCAAGAAATCCTGTGAATATTATCTTTCCTTCGTAAGTTTGTTTTAACTCTTTTAAATACGGACCATCTCCTACGATTGCAAACTTAACCTTTGGATTGTTTTTCATCAGTTCATAAACTTCTATAAAAACATCTAAATCCTTCTCTTTTGCAACTCTTCCAACGTATAATACAACTTGTTCAAAATTGTACTTAGGGTCGTATTTTTTCCAAAAGTTTTTATCCCTAAACGATGGATTGAATTTTTCTTGATTTACTCCTCTTCTGAAAACCTCCATCTTCTCTGGTTCAACGCCTATTTCAGCAAGCTTTTGAAAGTAATATCTTGATGGAACTAACACTTTCTCACTATTGTTGTAGATAAATTTCAATCCTTGGGCTACAAATTCTTTTAATGCTGGCTCGCTTGTGTATCTGTAAACATACTCTGGAAAATCTGTATGGAATGTAGTAACAAATGGTATGCCAAGGATTTTGGATATAGCAAATCCCATCAAGCCAACAGGTCCAGGAGTTGGAGCGTAGATTACGTCAAAGTTGTTTTGTTCTATGTAATCTAAAAGCTCTAAAAAATTTGGAATGTTTATAGGAATTTCTTCATACTCAGGAAGTTTAAACGTAAACATCGGCTTAAAGTTTATTAGATGTTCATCTTCTTCTATATTTTTGTCGTATGAAATGATAAATTTAATGTCTAAATTTTCTTCCTTTGCTAAGTTTAATAGTTTTTGAGTTGTTCTTGATACTCCGTTAATCTCAAAAAATGTATCTGTAAGATATGCTATTTTTCCTTCCACGTGACCATTATCGAAAAATTCTTTATAGATTTTTTTAGAAAAATTCTTTTCATCTGCCCTTTGTTTGTAAACTGAAACGTAAAATAAGTAAGAAGATGAGAATATAAGAATTTTTCCTAAGTACATGCTTATTTTGTCAAAATCTAAATTTTTTTGATTTCTTATGTTTGAGATGTAGTAGGGTATTAGATTTATAAAAAATCTGTGTATATTCTCATGATTGTCTTGTGAAACTTCTCCTTTGTGCTTGATTACTGTTTCAATAAAGTTTAAAATGCTATTTCTACCAAGGATTTGGTCTAAAATGTAGGTTGATTGTTGTCTTGGTTCAAAAAGATAATCTAAAAGCACTCCAAAATTTCCAAGGTTGTACTGTCTTTTTAAGCCTTCTTTTGCGATGTTCATAACCATATGGGTCAATCTTTTTGGATTTCCGTGTAATCCATCGCAGCGAGTTTTTCCTTCACTGATTGTATTTTTTAAGTCTTCAACTGTCTCTCCCTCTGCAATTGTGTAGCCTGTACCTAAATCAAGTCCTCCATGGTCGTCGGAACCACCTGTAAAGGATATAAAGTCTCTTCTTCTTTTGTTAAAACCATACTTATTTGCCAATCTTTCAATTACATCTTTTTGACTAAAATAATTTGCAATTTTTTCTGTAATCTGAGAAGAAGTCTTAGACCTTGTGCCGTTTAAAATTTCCCAGTTGTCAAATAAAAGCCCTAACTTTTCAATGTGTGATTTTGTAAGCTTTCCGTCCATGTTGTACAGGGGATGGGCAAGTATATGAGTGATATTATTTTTTTGTAAGTAATCAACAAGCTCATATATATTTCCTCTAACTTTTTGAATATCTTGGTGAATTTTTTCGTTTATATCTATGGCAATTACATGGATTTTTGCTCTATCTTCCGGAAAGTAAGTTGTGATCTCTTCTGATATAAATACATTTGGCAAGTGTGCGATTTCTAAGCAACCATCTATTGTGTCGTGGTCTGTAATTGTAAATAAGGTCATTCCTCTTTCTTTTAATTTTTCATAAACTTTTTTCGGCTTAACATAGCTTTCACTTATTTTAAGTTTATTAGAAAGATAACCACCGGGCTTATTTGAAGCTTCTGAGTGTAAATGTAGGTCAACTTTAATCATTTTTTGCCTCCTTATCAGAGATTGATTAAAGGATACATTAAAAGTGTTAGAGAATTATTAAGGTTTTGTTAAATTTTGATAATTTGACCTAAGAACCTTTCTAAGATTATATTATCTTGAATTTTCTTTCTTAAACATTCTAAAGCTTCATCCGTTCCAATACTCTGCAATGCTTTGGCTATCTCTATAAGCTCATAAGTATCTCTTTTATCAAAAAGCATTTTACAAAGCTTAGAAATAGCTTTCTTGGTTTTTTCTTTTGCCAAGGATTTCTAAAGACTGTTCCAAAAATCAAAATTGTCATTCTGCAGCCGGCGAAGAATCTTGACCTCAAAGATGTCATTCTGAAGCCGGCGAAGAATCTCATTTTTTCTTATTTTTAAAAGAGGAGATCCTTCGGCTTACAACCTCAGGATGAAAGCAAGGTAAGCAAACGAGAATTTTGGAACACTTTTACGTATAATTTTAGAACGTAATTTGTGATATGTTTTTTCTTTTATTTTATCAAATCTTGAAGATGCATATATTCAAAATCTTTGCCTTTCAATGTCTTGATGATTAATTTTATTTTATCTTTATCTGTGGCATCTACCGGGTGTAGAGCAATTCTTATGACATTTGTTTCAGAAAATCTCAGTGCATAAAAATAAGCTTTAAAAGATAATTTAGATATAACTTCAACTATTCCTCTACTGCCAAAGCTTAAAACCGGTGATAAGATTTTTTTATCTTTTTGTAAGTCATAAATATACAATCGGTCTTCTGTAAAGCTAAATCCATACTGTTTTAGTACTTTATAGTCTTCTTTTCTCATCAACCATGCAGGTGGTATAAAGCCTTTTGGATGTATGTTAAGCTTATTTAAAATCTCTAAGCCTTTTTTTAGCCTGTCTTCCAAGTCTTGGTAGTATAAAAACTCGCCTTCACAGTTTGTAAATAAACTTTTCAGCCCTTTAAAACAGCCGGATTTGTGGCTATAACCGTGTAATACAAACTCTCCATTAACTTTAAAGTTTTCTAAGTCTTCTTTTATCTCTAACAGATTTTCTTTTTCATGATAGTATGGTATCAATAGATATGTGATCTTATTAACGCCTAAATCTTCTAAGATGTCTTTGAGATAGTAAACTTTTTCAAGGTTTGATTTTGTAATGTCGTGTAAAGAGATGTTTAACTTTTGTAGCATTTTTCTATTTTTGAATGTATGTATTTTGAAAGCTCTTTTCTATCTTTAAAATTTTTTGGGTCTTCTGGCTTTAAAAACTTAACTTCTATAAACACACTTTTTACATTCTTTAAAAAAGTAAAAAAATGGCTAAAAAATTCCATATCACCGTAGTAGTAAAGTAAATCTCTGTTTTTCTCATTTACAGGTTCATCGTTAACTTTTGTATACTTTATACAGCATGGAACTATGAGAGTATCCACCAAGAAAGCAAGTTCCAAAAATGAAGATTTAAACGGTAAAACACATTCGCCGTTAGATGTAGTCCCTTCCGGAAAGATAACAACGTTAAAACCATTATGCAATAAATCTTTAATCATTTCTATCTCTTCTTTTATACCGTTTTTATTTTTCCTGTCTATAAAAACGCTTCCTCCATACTGTGCAAGCTTTCCAATCAAAAAAGAGTCTCTAACTTCTGTGGTTGAGACAAAAACATTTTTATTGTTATACATCAAAGCTATGATATCTAAGTATGAAAGATGGTTTGAAAGAATAAGATAATTTTTATCCAATTTATGGATTAAAGTGTTGTCTATCAATACATTTATTTTATAAATTCTGCAGGTTATATCTCTAAAAATTCCGGCATTTTTTAAAAACAATCTCCTTTTTTTGTGCTGGTTTCTTACAGTCAAATCTATTGATAAAGAAATTAGTAAAAATAAAATCAGTAAAACAATAAAAATGTTAAGTCTGTAAAAGAGTCTTAGATAGCTCATTCCTTCTTGTATTTCTTTTCAAATGTTTTAGTTAAATTTTCTGTGATTAAAATCGTTACAAAGTCAACACACCTAAATTTTTTATCCAATGCAGGCTCGCTACAAACCTTTGCACCTGCTTTTAAATATCCTTCAAGGAGTGGTGGGATGTAATTCGATGCTTTTTCGTAGTTTGGCTCTATGTATTCTAAAAATTCTGTGTACTTCTTTAAGCTCAAAATTTTGTAGTTAAACTTTGGGTAAGCTTCTAACTCTGACAGGTAGTATTTTGATTTTAGATACATGTAAATAAATGCTACCTTTTCTATATCTATTTCAAAGATGCTCGAACATCCAAAGAGATACTTATATCCGCCTGTGTAAACATACTGGCTGATACCTCTCCAAAGCAGTGATAACGCTATTCCATTTCTATGATTGCTATCTATACATGCCCTTCCCATTTCAAGGATTGGGTCTTTTATGCCTTTAATCTTATCAATAAAAAATTCAGATTCTGTGTAAAACTCTTTAGAAAAGTTTGACCCAATCAAACGATATGTTCCAACCACTTCTTTTGAGTTTTTATCTATTAGCAGTAGATGGTCTGCTATCATATCGAATTTATCAATGTCTAATTTGACTATTTTCTTTGTCTTTTCAAAAAATACTCTATGCCTTAATTTTAAAGCTTTTATAAGTTCTGTATGAGATTCTGCTGTTTTAACAATGTATTTACTTGTTTCAAACTGTAATTTAATTTTAGGTCTAAAGTTTTTGAGCTTGTACTTGTAAATGTCTGTTGGATTTACAGGAATTTTAAAAGATTTAAAGTTTTTTAACTTTTCTACACCTATCATAACAATCCTCCAAATTGGATTTATGAGATTATAGAGGTTTATTTTTAAATTTTGATTAAGATTTGATTACGCTATTTTAAGAAAATTTATGAGCATATTAAGAAAGTTTAAACAACTTTGGCTAAGGATTTAGTGATTTTCATAGATTTTGAAAAGAAGATACTATAGATTAAGGTTTTGAGTATGGCATGGAAAGATTGAGTGATAAACATTAAAGTAAGTGTAACCTTATCGGTCCTATAGCCTGCGAAGAATTTCCGTCCTTTTATCTCTCCACTCATTTATTGTGTGGACAATTCATGAATTACCTCTACACATTGTCCCACCTTTTTAAGAGTATATCCTTCGAACTAAATTTCTCAGAATGAGAAGGAAGATTCAGTTATATCTATATTTATATTCTATAACTTACAAATTAAAAAATTTAGAATACCCTAACAGGTATATGAGACTGTTCCAAAAAATCCACATTATCATTCGGAGCGTAAGCAAAAAATCTCCATCCTTTCACCACTTACTTATTCACTCACTTTCTTGTCTTTTTGAAGAAGAAAAATATTTCTGAATAAAATCCTCGGGATTAAAAAACAAGCTGTACAATTAGAACGAATTACTTAAGAATATTCTTGATGATAAAAGTTTTTTAGTGTATGGATGCTGAGGGTTGTCAAAAATTTCAGAAACTTTACCTTCCTCTAACAGCTCTCCTTTATACATAACTAAGACTCTATCAGCAACCTGGGCCACAACTCCCAAATCATGAGTAATAAGAAGAATCCCCATGTTTAAAGTTTCTTTTAACTCATTGAATAAATTCAATATCTGTAAAGAAATTGTAACATCAAGTGCGGTCGTTGGCTCATCTGCTAAAAGATAATCAGGATTATTTACAACAGCAATAGCTATTACAGCTCTTTGTTTTAGTCCACCGGAAAGTTCGTGAGGATATTGATTAAACCTTTGTTGTGGATTTGGTATCTTTACTTTTTCCATAGCACTTAAAGCTAATTCTTTTGCTTCATTTTTTGATACGTTTTTATGAGCCAAAATCGTCTCTACTATTTGCTCACCAATTGTCATTAAAGGATTTAGTACCGCAGATGGCTCTTGAAATACCATTGATATTTTATTTCCTCTAAGTTGTCTTTTTTCTTCATTGGATAATGAATCTAAATCCTTATTATCAACGATGATTTTACCTTCTTTTTTAGCATAACTTGGAAGAATATCCATGATAGCCTGACAAGCAACACTCTTACCGGAACCGGATTCTCCAACAATTGCTACAATTTCACCTTTGTTTAAAGAAAAAGAAACTCCTTTCAGAGCCTCTATAACTTGATTTTCTATCTGAAAGGAAACCTTTAGATTTTTAACCTCTATCACTTTAAAATATCTATCAATTTATTTAATTTATCAGCAGGCAATGCACCGGATATTGCCACGCCCTTAGGAAAGATTATCGTTGGTGTTCCGTTAATTCCATTAGCTTGACCGTATTTTAGATTGTTATCTATAGCCTGCTTTCCAGCATTACAAGGTTTTTCAAGTGATGTCAGCCCATTTTCATCACCTTTGGCTGTATAAGAAAATGCAGCGTCAAGTATTTTTTGCTTTGCTGCATTGTCGTTTTGACAAATAATGTTTTGTGCTATTCCTGATGCATGTTTGTGGAATGGCAGTGGATACATAATCATTTCAAACGAAACGTCTTTTCTTTGAGCTAAGACTTTTTTAATTTCTTCGTGCAGTTTTGCACAGTACGGACATTGAGGGTCTGTTATAACATAGATTTTAATATTTCCATTTCCATATGCTACGTTAGATTTTGGTATGCTCTTTAAATCTACAATATTAACAGCTTCCAATAAACCTTCTTTTTTTAACATTTCAACTTTATCTTTTCCTAAAATCTTAACAAGCTTTTCTTCTTTTTCTGAGTTTGCTTGTGATTGTAGTTGCTGGAGTCTTTCTCTTGTCAAGCTAACTTTTTTATTAATATCTATTATTTCGCCATTTACCAAATATTTTAAATTGCAATCAACATAGATTGGTACTTTTCTTCCACCGCTTTCGATAACAACTTCATATAAACCGCTAATTGGAGCATTTGAAACACTTACAACCTTTGCATTACCAAGTATGCCTGATAGTGCTTTTTGAACTTCTGATGTACTTACTTTAGAACCACCACCTAAACAACTTTCTGCTGCTGCTAATGATGCTGCAGACATTAATCCCGCAAAAAATAACTTTAATTTCATATACTTCTCCTTTTAATTTTTTTTATCTCTAATTAATTATATAATAACTTAAGCATTAGAATTGTAAATAAATTGTGAACAACAAAAATAATTAGATCCAATCATTTAAATACCTTGGGGTTAGAAATTAGAGATTTTTATAGAATTTAAAAAAGAGGTCCTTTGGACTTACGTCCTCAGGATGACAGGATAAGGTTGATTGGCAAGCATAATAGAATTCGTCATTCTGTAGCCGACGAAGAATTTCCTGTTTTTCTTTCTTTTCAAAAATTTATAAAAATGTGATCTTTCGCTGCATCCAGGATGACAGGGAAATAAAAATCTGTCATTCATAAGCCGTATTAAGAATTTTCCAATTTTATTAAATTTCTCGTCTAATTTATAAGTAGATCTAATTATTTAAATGCAAAAAGTTAAATATATACCACTTAATGGATGGACATCTTTTGAACTGTCCAACGTATCATACCATTTAATCTCTTAATCTGAATAATATGTGACTCTTATTCAGAGCTTCTATCTATCATTAACTTCTCTGTTTTCTTCTTGTTTGATTTCTTGAAGACCTTTCTTTTTGAGAAGGTTTATCTTTTTGTGCTGAAGAAAATTTCTTTTCTTGTGCTTCATTTATGACTTCTATATTCGCTTTTGTTTTCTTTTGAATATTTTGAAGTTGTTTGTCTTCAGAAGATGTCATTATAGAGATAGCTGTTCCTTCTCTTCCTGCTCTTCCGGTTCTGCCTATTCTATGGATATAACTTTCTGCATCTCTTGGTAAACCATAATTTATAACAAGGTCAACACCTTTTATATCAAGTCCTCTTGCTGCAACATCTGTAGCTACAAGAATTTTTAATTTGCCTGTTCTGAAATTATGTAAAACAGTTTCTCTTTTCTTTTGAGAAAAATCACCATGAATAGCACTCGCATTAAAGCCTTCTTCATTTAATCTTTCTGCAAGCTCATCAGCTTCGATTTTAGTTTGTGTAAAAATAATTACTTTTTCCGCTTCATTTTGAGATAAAACTTCTGTTAATTTCTTAAACTTATCTCTTGGATTTACTCTGTAAATGATTTGTTTTATCTTTTCAACAGTCACTTCATCCGGTTTAACTTTTATTGTTTCATAATTCTCATTTAAGAACTCTTCAGCTAATTCTAAAATCTCTTTTGGCATAGTTGCTGAAAATAATAAAATTTGTCTATCTTCTGGAAGGTAAGACATAATCTCTTCAATATCGTCTATAAATCCCATTTCAAGCATTCTGTCTGCTTCATCTAAAACAAACATTTTTACATTATCAAGATTTAAAACGCCCCTTTCTAATAAATCTCTAACCCTTCCTGGTGTACCAACTACCACGACATCTGAGCCTTTCTTTAAAAAGTTTATTTGATGGCTAATAGATTTACCGCCGTAAACTGCTAAGGTATAAACTTTTTTATTTTTTCCAAGTTCTTTAATTTCCTTAGCTACTTGAATTGCTAACTCTCTTGTAGGAACCAAGATTAATGCTTGAACTTTTTTTTGTTTTGGATTTACTTTTTCAACAATCGGTACTCCAAAAGCTGCAGTTTTTCCTGTACCTGTTTGTGCTTGTGCTACTAAATCCTTTCCGGTCATAACTGCCGGAATTGCTTTTTCTTGAATTTCTGTAGGTTTAGAATAACCTAATTCGTCTAAGGATTTTAAAGTTTCCTTTGATAGATTTAAATCCTTGAATGTTTTACCTTGATTTGACATAAAAATGCCTCCTTAAAAAATTTTTTTAAAGAGGAAAAGAAATGCTCTGATTTTAAGGATTTTAGTAAGGACTTAGAAGTGTGGGATTTGGAAAGATTTTATAATTTTATATTTTAAGCTCCGAAATCCCGACTCCCAGGTTCCATTAGTATTTTCCTATTTTTTAGAGGACTCTTTTCCTCTTTTCTCTTTATATAGTATACACCATATTTTGAATATTGCAAGTGGAACTGCTTGCAAAAATCCACATCGTCATTCTGTAGCCGTGCGAAGAATATAATTTTTTCTTTTCAAATTAAAAAATCAAAAAAAGAGAACCTTCGGCATAAAGTCCTCAGGATGACGCAGAAAAGCAAGCTTACGAGAATTTTGAAA
>NZ_ABZS01000042.1 GCF_000173615.1 Sulfurihydrogenibium yellowstonense SS-5
GCGAGAAATGGACCAAAAGGTATTTCTAACTTTGATAAATCATCAGTTTTATACATCTTCATAAAGAAAACAGACCCAAGAAGACCAAGTAAAGACCCGAAAAATATTGTAAATAAAGCTCCAAACCAACCAACATAACTGCCGATGAATGCAAGAAGTTTTACATCACCAAATCCAAGTGCTTCTATATTTCTAACTTTAAGATAAAATAAAGCTAAAGCGTATAAAAACCCAGCCCCAACTGCAGCTCCAATCAAAGCGTCAGTAAGCGGATGAAAATCTCTAATTTCATAAGCCTTATAACTGGCATAAACAAAACCCATAAATAAACCTGAAAAGTTAATCTCATCAGGAATGATTTTAAATTCTAAATCTATGAAAGATAAAGCAATCATACAGGCAACAAAATAAAACATAAATACAAAATTTACTGTAAAGCCAAATTTTAAGTATGTAAAAACAGCCATTATGCCAGTGATAAATTCTACTAACGGATATCTAATACTTATTTTAGTGGCACAAAATTTACATTTTCCTTTAAGAATTATATAAGAAATAATGGGAATGTTGTCGTACCATTTAATCTGGTTTTTACATACAGGACATGTAGATGGTGGATAAACAATAGACATATTCCTTGGCAGCCTGTATATAACTACGTTTAGAAAACTTCCAATAGATGCTCCTAAAATAAAAATAGCCAGTAATTTTATAAGCTCAAACTCATTCATTGCTGTTCCTTATTTCTTGGATTGGATGCCGAAATTTTCTCTGTATAAGCTACTATTAATCTTACTATTGCAAACACTATCAATGCAATTATTAAATAGTAAGTTTCGCTTAATGATTCTCTCTCTTCAGTTGATATAAGAAAGCTCCTTACAGTTGAAGCAATCGCAGTGTCTACAAAAAGGTTTAACGATATTTGTTCTCCCTTTACCAATTTTATCTCGGCTCTTAGTAATGCCGATAATGGCCATAAAAGTATTGCAGTACCAAAAAGTTTTAAAGCACTTGAACTTATATTTTTCTTAAACATTATAATTCTTTCAAACAGCTCATAAGCATCATGTATAAACCACATAAAAATGGCAAGAGAAGTAAAAACTATAACAATCGCTAAAAACAGATGAATTAACCTGTCGAAGTTTTCAAGAAAGCTTATAAGTGGAGCATCTATATTAGTTATTTTATCAACCATGTTTCTTTTAATCTTTACTATCAATCTTTTCAAGATTTTCCTCTTTTAAAGCTTCTTCCTCTAACTCTTTTTTAAGCTGACTTCCTTTTTTGACCAAAAAGATAATCTGAAACGTAGTAAAACCTATCAAAACTGCAATGATTCCTTCAAACTTTGCTACCACATAACCAAGTAAAGCAGCTGCTATTACAACAGGTGCTCTAAAAATCATACTTGAAAGTATTTTTGATTTATTTGCTCCATATGTGCCAATACTTTTCCACATATGCCAAAAATAAATAAGACCCGCTATAAAACCAAGAATAAATAATCCAGCGTAAATAATTATTGCCATTAAGACTCCGTTTTTTATGTGTGATAAAATTATTATATCATTAATACTTAGGAGTAAAATCATGGATAAAAATAAACTTCAAAAATTCAGAAGATTACTTTTAAAGAAAAAATCTCAAATTTTAGAAAGATATTTGAAAAAAGAAGAAACAGAAAAAGTATTAACAGAGCAATCTGCTGAGCCAAGGGATTTGGAAGAGTATGCCAATATTGCTATTACTGAAGAAATTTTAGCCCAGTTGTCAGACATAGAAATAGAGATATTAAAGGCTATAGATGATGCTCTTGAAAGGATGCGAAATGGAACTTATGGAATATGTGAAGTTTGCGGAAAAGAAATTGAAGAAGAAAGGCTTGAAGCTGTTCCTTGGACAACTCTTTGCATCCAGCACGCAAAGGAGCAAGAGTCTCTCCAATCAACGCCAGATTTAAGATATAAAGAGTATTTTGATAATTTATCTGTGAAGGAAAATCCAGCATCAAAAGAAGAAGCAGGAGAGTTATGATGGAGTTATGGAAAAAATCTTTAAAAGAACTTTCAGACCTTGTTAAATCAAAGGAAGTTAAACCTTCTGAAATCGTTGAGGCTTTCATAGAAAGAAAAAACCAAGTAGAACCAAAGATTAAAGCCTACGTGACAGCTTTAGATGATTTAGCATTAGAAGAAGCAAAAAAGAGAGACGAAGAATTAACAAAGCTTGAAAACATTCCAGACCTTTTTGGGCTGCCAATAGCAATAAAGGATAATATCTCTACAAAAGATATAAGAACAACATGTTCATCAAAAATGCTTGAAAACTTTGTTCCTGTTTATGATGCAACCGTTATTGAAAGATTGAAATCTCAAGGCTATGTAATCACAGGAAAAACTAACTTAGATGAGTTTGCGATGGGTTCTTCAACTGAAAACTCAGCATTTTTCCCAACAAGAAACCCATGGGATTTAGAAAGAGTTCCGGGTGGCTCATCCGGTGGGTCTGCTGCTGTTGTTGCGGCAGGAATGGCTCCCGCATCTCTTGGGTCTGATACAGGTGGTTCAATCAGACAGCCTGCGGCATTTTGCGGAGTTGTGGGACTTAAACCTACATACGGAAGAGTATCAAGATACGGACTTGTTGCCTTTGCATCATCCTTAGACCAGATTGGACCATTTGGAAGAACGGTTGAAGACGTAGCAATGATAATGAACGTTATCTCTGGAAAAGACCCAAAAGATTCTACATCAAGAAGCATTCCGGTTCCAAACTACTTAGAAAGCTTAAACAAAGATGTAAAAGGTTTAAAAATAGGACTTCCAAAAGAGTTTTATACAGAAGATTTAAATCCACAAATAAAAGAGATAATCTTAAACGCTGTTAAGCAGCTTGAAAAAGAAGGAATGATAGTTGAGGAGATATCTTTACCATATACAAAGTATGCGATAGAAACTTACTATATCATAGCTCCGTCAGAAGCATCATCTAACTTGGCAAGGTTTGACGGTGTTAGATACGGATACAGAGCAAAAGAATATAAAAATCTTGAAGAGATGTATTCTAAAACAAGAGATGAAGGCTTTGGTGCAGAAGTAAAAAGAAGAATCATGATAGGAACCTATGCATTATCCTCCGGATATTATGACGCATATTACTTAAAAGCTCAAAAGGTTAGAACTTTAATCTACCAAGATTACATGAATGCTTTTGAAAAAGTTGATGTAATCATAACTCCAACAACGCCGGACGTAGCGTTTAAAATTGGAGAAAAATCAAACGACCCAATCCAGATGTACTTATCAGATATCTTTACAGTATCAGCCAACATGGCAACTGTTCCGGCAATAAGCATACCGTGCGGATTTAAAGACAATCTTCCGGTAGGAATGCAGATAGTCGGAAAGCCATTTGATGAAGAGACCATATTACAGGTAGCTTACAGATTTCAATCTTTAAATGACTATCATAAGAGATTTCCAGAAGTTTAGGTGTATTTATGTATAAATCTTTTACAATCAAGAATTTTAAAAATTTTAAGAGCTTAGAACTAAATGATTTAGAGAGAGTTAATCTTATTATAGGGAAAAACAACTCCGGAAAAAGCTCTTTATTAGAGGCTATTTTATTACATAATATGAGTATTGCAAGCATAACATCAATTATTGAGTCAAGAAATAGAGACCTATTAGACGCAACTGACTTTAAACATATAATACAAGCTTTCTTTAACAATTTTAATACAAAAGAACCTATTGATTTAATAGGATTTTTTGAAAATAATAAAAAAGTTAGCATTAGTTTTAGATTATTAGAAAAAGAAGAAGAGATTGAAAAGATTAATATAAAAATTGATTTAAAAGGTATTAGTAGTTTATATCCAAAGCAACCTTATGTTCTTCAGGCGGAGCATAAAGAGGATGGAAATATAAAAAACTTTTATTTAGTATTTTCTGCGTCAAATATAATGCCTTCTTCCTTCCCAGTTCCAAAATTTCCTGTATTCTTTTTGCCTACAAGCTTCCGGACTTCTATTTTGCTAGAGGTAGCTTTATATTCTCAGCTTAGGTCCGAGAATTATCAAGACAAAATAATAAAGTACTTAAGAATAATAGAACCAAAAATAAATAACATCGAGATACTAAATTTAACAGGAAGGTCTGTTTTATATGGAGATGTTGGACTTGATAAACCAATTCTTTTATCCTTCTTGGGTGAAGGAATGTCAAGATTAACAAATATTTTACTTGCTATTGGAGTTTCTAAGAATGGAGTTGTTCTGATAGATGAGATAGAGAATGGCTTTCATTATTCAGTTTTAAAAGATGTATGGAAGGCAATTTCAGAGATGGCAAGAGAGTTTAACGTTCAAATTTTTGCAACCACACACAGCTATGAATGTATTCAAAACGCCCATTTAGCTTTTAAAGAAAGTGATGTTTATGATTTTAGAGTTATTCGCTTAGATAAAATAGACGATCAAGTTAAACCTGTTGTTATGAATCAAGAAGACCTTGATACTGCATTGGAGCTTGGTTTTGAAATTAGGTAATGAAAAATTTAATAAAAGTATTGTAATTTTAATTGAAGGCAAAACTGATAAAATCTTTTTTGAAGAGTTGATTAAATTTATTGGAAGAGAAAGCGATATTCAAGTTGTATATATGGAAGGAAAAGATAAACTAAAAAGCTTAATAAAGTTTCCTGATTTTAGTTTAGTAAAGATTTTGGTCGTTGTCCAAGACGCAGATAATGATCCAAAACGAGCTTTTCAAAGTATAAGAGATACTTTAAAGAATTCAGGATTTTCTATTCCATCGAAACCTTATGAAATTTCTGATGGCAGCCTAAAGACAGCGATCATTATCCTTCCGGATGAAAATGAAAAAGGAGATTTGGAATCTTTGATTGTTGAGCATTTGAAAAATAGACTGGAATTTCGTTGCGTTGATGGGTTTGTAAATTGTGTAAAAAATTTTAACTTTGACCTTAAAAAGCTTAGTAAAACAAAACTTTATGCTTATATATCAATTACTTCAGAACCGGATGCTAATTTTGATACATTTATAAAGAAAAAAATTATAGACTTCACCAATGAGAGATTTAAAAAGTTAATAGATTTTATAAAATCGCTTCAGCCATGAATAACACAGACTTAACTTTTATTACTAACCTGCCCGGACAGACTTTAAAAGATAGATTTAATGCTCTGATTAAAGATACGAGATTTTTTGATGTATTGGTTGGTTATTTCTACGTAAGTGGTTTTTATGCTATTTATAAATCTTTGGAAAATACAGAAAAAATAAGAATTTTAATTGGCATCTCTACTACCAAACAAACGTATGACTTGATTGAAAAAGGAAGACATCTATCTCAGAAAGAAGCTAAGGAATTAGTAGAAGAAGAGATAATCAAAGAGTTTGAAGACTCTGAAGATAAAAAAGAAGTAGAGGAAGGAATATTAAAGTTTATTGAGTGGATATCAACAGGAAGGTTAGAAATCAGGGCATATCCTGAAAGAAATTTACACGCAAAATTGTACATAATGACCTTTAAAGAAGGTGATCGGGACGTTGGTAGGGTTATTACAGGGTCAAGTAATTTTACACAAAAAGGTTTGGTAGAAAATTTAGAGTTTAACGTAGAGCTTAAAAATATAAGTGATTACCAATATGCAAAGAAAAAGTTTGAAGAGCTTTGGGAAGATTCAGTAGAAGTTAGTGAAAAATTTGTCCAAACCATAAAAAACAAAACCTTTATAAACGATTCTATAACTCCTTATGAGTTATACCTAAAATTTTTGTATGAGTACTTTAAAGAAGAGTTAGATAGTACTCAAAATTTAGATACTTCTAATTTGCCTGAAAATTTTAAAAATCTTGAATATCAAAGACAAGCTGTTTTAAATGCAAAAAAGATAATAGAAGAGCATGGAGGTGTTTTTATCTCTGATGTCGTAGGTCTTGGAAAGACCTATATGACTGCTATGCTAGTCTCACAGCTTGGTGGTAATACTATGGTTATAGCACCACCATCTCTTTTAAGCAGAAGCAACCCCGGTTCTTGGGAAAACGTTTTAAGAGATTTTCATATTCCGTTTAAAGCAATATCCATAGGAAAGCTTGAAGAGGCATTAGAAGAGATAGAATTTAGAGAGTATAAAAACATTATCATTGATGAATCACACAGATTTAGAAACGAATCTACAAAAACATACGAAAAATTAGCTGAAATCTGTAGAGGAAAAAGAGTTATACTTGTTTCAGCAACTCCTTACAACAACTCACCAAAAGATATTTTAGCACAGATAAAGCTATTTCAAAATCCAAGAAGAAGTACAATACCCGGCATTTTAGATTTAGAAAGCTTTTTTAATGAGCTTAAAGGTAGGATAGAAAAAGCAAAAAAGAGTCAAGACCCGGAAAAGTTTGTAGAAGAATCCAAAGAAGTGGCAAAAGAGATAAGAGATAAAGTTTTAAAATACATAATGATAAGAAGAACCAGAAAGGATATAGAAACTTACTTTAAAGAAGACCTTGAAAGAAACAATCTAAAGTTTCCACAGGTAAACGACCCGACCCCAGTTTTATACCAGTTAAACGAAATAGAAGACAACGCTTTTATGAAAACTGTTGAACTTGTCGCCAAACGTTTAAAATATGCAAGATACACACCTTTACTTTATTTAAAATCTCAAATAAATACCTTAAAACAATCTCAAAAAAATATGGCATCTTTTATGAAAGTCCTTCTTGTAAAAAGATTAGAAAGCAGTTTTTATGCTTTCAATAAAACCTTAGATAGATTTATAAAGTCATACGAAGGCATGCTAAATGCTATAAATCAAAAAGGAAAAGTTTACATAAGCAAAAGGTTTTCAGACAAAATTTTGGAATTTTTAGAGAGCGACAACGATGAGGAGATTGAAAAATTACTCAATGAAGGTAAGGCAGAAGAGTATGATATACATGATTTTAAAGAGAACTTTATAGAGGACCTAAAAAAAGATTTAGATATCTTAAAACAGATAAAATCTCTTTGGCAGGATATAGAAAGGGACCCTAAGTTGGATGTTTTAATCCAAGAATTAAAAAATAATCCAATTTTAAAAGACAAAAAGGTAATTATTTTTACAGAGTCAAAAGAAACAGCAGAATATCTAACGGAAAACTTAAACAAAATATTTGATAACAAAGTCCTTTTATTTCATGGTGGGTCTTCTGAAGAAGTTAGAGATAAAATCATTGAAAACTTTGATGACAGGTCAAGAGTCAAGAAAGATGATTATAGAATTTTAGTAACAACTGATGTACTGTCAGAAGGTGTAAACCTTCATAGGTCAAACATCATTATAAACTATGATATACCATGGAATCCAACGAAGATTATTCAAAGAGTTGGAAGGGTTAACAGATTAGATACAAAGTTTGATGAGATTTATGTGTATAACTTCTTTCCAACTGCTCAGGTAGAAGACCAGATAAAATTAAAGCAGATAGCCCGCTCTAAGGTAGAAGCTTTCTTAAACCTGCTTGGCGGTGATGCTGCAATTCTAACAGAAGGAGAGTCTGTAAAATCTTATGAGCTTTTTGATAAATTAACATCAAAAAATTTCATAACAGATGAAGACTTTGAAGAAAGTGAACTTAAATACTATAGAATAATAGAAAAAATAAGAGATGAAAACCCGGACTTATTTGATAAAATTAAACAACTTCCAAAGAAAGCAAGAGCAGGGAAAAAAGCAGAAAATATAACCAACGCACTTTTGACATTTTTCAGAAAAGGAAAGTTGATGAAGTTTTATCTGTCAGATAAAAATAAAACGCAGGAATTAGACTTTTTAACTGCTGTCAAGTTTTTTGAATGTGATGAAAGCCAGCAAAAAATAATCATTCCAATTGAAGAGTTTTACAACCTTCTTGAAAAAAATAAAAAGGAATTTATTAGAGCAACCTATGAAGAAGAGTTTATTCATCATAAACCGGGTAAAGACAGCAGTAAAGAGCTATTAAAACATATAAAAGCTATTTTTAAAGACAGGAAAAAATTAACAGAAGAACAAGAAAAGTACATAGATTTAATAATTGAAAGAATTGAAGAAGGAGCTTTACCAAAAAAGACGGTTCAAAACGCTCTAAGAGCTATAAAACATATTGAAGACCCATTGAAAGCAATATCTATACTAAAAAATGAAATACCAAAAAATTTAGTTTATAAACAACATTTAGGTGTGATGCTAAATCAAGGTTATAAAAGAGAGGTTATATTATCACTGTATTTAGGAGCTTGATATGAATGACAAACAAGCAAAAGAGCTTGTAAGAGATACGTTTGAAAGTGAGTTTAAAAAAGAAAAATTTGACAAGTTTATAACTGAACTTTTAAAGAAAAATTTTGATAGGAGTAAAGCTCTTCCAAAAAGAAGCGGAAATCAAGCGGTACCGGAAAAGTACAGAGACTTTATAACTTCTTGGGAAAGATTGGGGCGGTATGAAGACCCAGAAGGTAGAATCATAGACGTTCTTATCGTCTATCTTAAAAAAGGACAATCTTTATACAGGTCAAGAGTAGCACAGAGGAACTTTGTAGCTGATTACCTAAGGGGAAATCTTGGAACTAAATCCCTTAAAGATGCTGCACTTGTTGCTTTTGTATCTCCTGACGAGGAAGATTGGAGGTTTTCTTTTGTTAAATTAGAGTATAAAAAAGAAGATGGCAAAGTAAAAGAAGTACTTTCACCCGCTAAAAGATGGTCTTTTTTGGTAGGAAAAAATGAAAAGAGTCACACCGCACAATCAAGATTTTTAGAGCTTTTAAAATCAGATAAAGAGCCAAGCTTAGAAGAGATTCAAAAAGCCTTTGATATAGAGACTATCACTAAGGAATTTTTCAAAGAGTATAGAGACCTATTTATCAAAACTAAGCTTGAACTTGATAAGATTGTAAAAGAAAATCCGGCTGTTAGAAAAGAATTTGAAGATAAAAATATCAGCACTGTGTCCTTTGCTAAAAAGCTTCTTGGTCAAATAGTGTTTTTATACTTTTTACAGAAAAAAGGTTGGTTTGGTGTAGAGAAAGGTAAAGATTTTGGAACAGGTCCAAGAGATTTTATTAGAAGGCTTTTTAATGGTGAGTATATAAGCTATAAAAATTTTTATAACGAAGTGCTTGAACCTTTGTTTTACGAAGCTTTAAGAGTTGATAGAAGTTTTAACGACCATTACTACGATAAGCTTAATTGTAAAATTCCATTTTTAAACGGTGGACTTTTTGACCCGCCAAACGATTTTAATTGGGTGGATATAGACCTTCTAATTCCAAATGAACTGTTTTCAAACGAAGCTGAAAACGGCATTCTTGATGTGTTTGATAGGTATAACTTTACTGTAAATGAAGAAGAGCCGCTTGAAAAAGAAGTAGCACTCGACCCAGAGCTACTTGGTAAGATTTATGAAAAGCTCAACGCAATCAGAGAAGATAACTTTGATGAGTATTTAAAAGCTCTAAAGTCTTCTGCCAAAGAAAATGAATTTAATAAAGAGTATGGAGTTTATTACACTCCAAGAGAAATTGTTCATTATATGTGTAGTGAAAGTCTTATTTATTACCTTGAATCTCAGTTAGATGGTAAGGTTAGTAGAGAAGATTTGGAAGTGTTTGTAAATTTTGCTGACTTGTTTATTGAAAATGAAAAAGTGGCACAAAAGAAAGCTGAAAATGGTAATGAAAATACAAAATACAAATATAAAATTCCGGAAAGCATTATACAAAATGCAGAAAAAATTGACAAACTGCTTGATGATTTGAAAATCTGCGACCCTGCTGTTGGTTCTGGAGCTTTTCCTGTTGGTATGCTTCATGAGATTGTAAAGTTAAGACAGCTTCTTTCTGTATATACAAAAAATAATCTTAACACATACGATTTAAAAAGGCATACGATAGAGAATTCTATCTACGGCGTAGATATAGACTCGGGAGCTATTGAGGTTTGTAAATTAAGGTTTTGGTTGTCTTTGGTTGTTGATGAGGAGTCTTTTAAGGATATAAAACCACTTCCAAACTTGGATTATAAGATAGTTAGAGGAAATTCGTTAATTGGATTTCCTGAGGATTGGAGGAGCGATATAGGAAATAAGATTTCTGAGTTAGAAAGTAAATATTTCTCAGAGACACATCCAGATAGGAAAAAAGAGATAAAAAAGGAGTTGGATGCGTTAATTTTGAAAAGGCTTGAAAATTCTGAAGGAGTACTTGGATATAAGGTGGATTTTGATTTTAGATTGTTCTTTCCGCAAGTTTTTAAAGAAAAAGGCGG
>NZ_ABZS01000041.1 GCF_000173615.1 Sulfurihydrogenibium yellowstonense SS-5
TTTTCTTTATTTTTCTAATAACTCTTTTGTAAAATGAAGTCCGGCTGTTGGAGATGCTACTGAGCCCTCTTTTTCTGCAAACACTGTTTGATAATAATCTTTATCTTTCTCTTCATCTTCCCTTTCTATATAGGGTGGAAGTGGTATATGTCCATACTTTTCTAAATCAGATTTAATATCTTTACTATGTATTTTTACAATTGCTTTTTCATCATCTTTACTTAAAAATTCAACGTAAAAATCGTCTGATATTATTATTTTTTGATTCTTTTTTAGCCTTCTTACGTTTTTTATCAAAGCTTCCCAAATGTTATCTTCAATAGGTCTAAGTAAAAAAACCTCAATGTTTGCGTTTGTTTTTTCTTTTTTACCAATCAATCTCGCAGGAATAACCTTTGTGTTGTTTAAAACTAAGGTATCTCCCGGCTTTAAGTAATCAATAACATCTCTAAATATTCTATGTTCTATGGTTTTATCTTTTCTGTCTAAAACCATAAGCCTGCAAGAGTCCCTTGGCTGGGCCGGATATTTTGCTATAAGCTCTTTTGGAAGATGGTAATCAAAATCTGAAAGTTTCATTTTGATAACTTGGAGATGAGAGTTAAAATTAGCGTTAGCAAAATACTTAAAATTATAGAAGTCGTTAATGGAAAATAAAAGGTAAAGTTATCTCTTTTGATTAAGATATCTCCGGGTAATTTACCTAAGCCAAGTGGTAGTTTTTCTATGAATAATAGAAGAATACCTATTAAGATTATAAAAAATCCTATAAAAATTAGAGATTTGCCTATGCTATCCATTTGTTGGCTTCCTTAAAGTAAGGGAGGATGACGGGACTTGAACCCGCGACCCCAAGGGCCACAACCTTGTGCTCTGCCGACTGAGCTACATCCTCCATTGAGAGATATATATTATAATATCTATCATTAAATTTTGCAATAATTGGAGCTTATAATGTTTACAATAATAGCAGGTCCATGTGTAATAGAAAGTAAAGAGATATGCTTTGAAGTTGCCCAGGTTTTAAAATCCCTTCAAGAAAAACATAAAAATGTTAGATTTGTGTTTAAATCTTCTTTTGATAAAGCAAACAGAAGCAGTATAGATTCTTTTAGGGGCAAAGGTTTAGAGTATGGTTTAGCTGTTTTAAAAGATGTAAAAGATACTTTTAACCTTCCAGTGCTGACTGATATTCATGAAAGCTATCAAGCAAAACCTGTGGCGGAAGTGGTAGATATTTTACAAATTCCTGCATTTTTGTGCAGACAGACAGATTTATTGCTTGCGGCGGCAGAAACAGGCAGAGAGATAAATGTAAAAAAAGGACAGTTTTTAGCACCTTGGGATACTAAAAACATTGTTGAAAAGCTTAAATTTGGCGGAGCAACAAAGATTTACCTAACAGAAAGAGGAACAACCTTTGGATATAATAATCTTGTTGTAGATTTCAGAAGCTTGCCAATCATGAGACAGTATGCACCTGTCATTTATGATGCAACCCATAGCGTACAACTTCCAGGAGGACTTGGGAAGGTATCGGGCGGTCAAAGAGAGTTTGCATATCCATTGGCAAAAGCTGCCATCTCTGTTGGCGTTGATGGATTATTCTTTGAAACCCATCCAGACCCAGACAAAGCCTTGTCAGATGGACCAAACCAAATACCGCTAAAAGAATTTCCCAATATTGTAGAAAATTTATTAAAACTAAGAGAGTTTATTCTTGAAAATGGGATTTAAGTATAAGAATTTTATTAAAGATGCTACTTTACCTGTCGCTCTGCAGCCGGTGAAAAATCTCATAAATTTAATTCTCGCATTTCACCCTTTAAAAGAGAAGGTCTTTCAGACTAAAGTCTTCAGGATGACGAGAAAAAACAAGCCTACAAAAATTTTAGAATACTATCATAACAGATTTAATCATTCTATCCATGAGCGAAAAATCCCATTTTTCACATTTCCGATTTTTCAAAAAACATTAAAGGAGGAAGTTTTTTATAGGCTACAGTTTGGCAAAAAAGCAAGAAATTTCCAGCCTAAAGTTTACGAAAAATCTAATTTTTATTTAAACTTCTTACAAAGTACGTTAAAAATCTTTTTATTTATCCTTCTACTTACAACCTTTTCCTGTGGTGTTAAAGGAAATCCAAAACCACCTCCATCAATCACACCTAAGCCGGTAGAAGACTTAACTATAAAACAGTATGATGGAAAATTTTTAATCTACTTTAACTATAGCCCACTTTATACCGATGACAGACCAATGAAGGAGGATTTTAAATTTATCATTTATAAAAATTCAAAGAAATTTGACACAAACCTTTTTAAAGAAGATACTACATATTGGTTTTTTGACAGTGTAGAAAGTAAAGAAACCTGTTATCAAATCCAGGTAAAAACAAAACATAAAGAAAGCACATTGTCAAAACCTGTTTGTATAGTTGGAAAAGCTATAAACATAGAAAAGCCAAAACCATTATCAATATCCATTGTTGAAGATGGACTAAAATTAACTATCCCAGAAAATGGAACCTTTAACATTTACAAAGTAAAAGATGAATCTGACTTTTATCCAATACCTTACAAAAAAGTAGTAAAAGAAAAAGAATTTATAGATACAAACGTTGAGCTTGATAAAAGATACTGCTATTACTATACGGCTTTGATTGATGATGTAGAATCAGAAAAATCAGACACAGTTTGCAAAACATTTAAAGATATTTTCCCGCCACTTCCGCCGGAAAATGGTAAGTTGATTGTGGATAAAAATGAGGCTATAATAATATTTGAACCAAGTAAATCTAAGGATGTTGTAGGATATATCTTTTACAAAAATTCTAAAATAATCAACAATACTCCTATCAAAACATACTACTTTATTGATAATGATTATAAACCTGGAGATGTTTATTATGTTGAAGCCGTAGATAAAGCAGGAAATAAAAGCCAAAAATTGGAGATAAAAGAATGAAATTAAAAATAGAAAAAGTTGTTTACGGTGGATACGGATTAGCTAAAGAAAACAATACAGTTTATTTTGTTCCTTACACTTTGCCGGGTGAAGAAGTTGAAATAGAAGTAGTAGAAGATAAAAAAGATTACAAGCTTGGAAGATTGGTTGATGTATTAAAACCATCTGAGTATAGAGTAAATCCAGCATGTGAATACTTTACAGCATGCGGCGGATGTGATTTTCAGCACACGACTTACGAAAACCAGCTTTTATTGAAAAAAGAAATTTTAAAAGACCAGCTTCTAAGAATTGGAAAGATTGAAACAGAAATAGAAAAAATAATTCCATCAAAAGAGCCTTTTAGATACAGAAATAAAGCCCAATTAAAATTTGACGGAAAAAATCTTGGCTTTTACAAAAAAGATTCAAACGATTTAGTTAATGTAGATTACTGTCTTTTGTTAAAAGAAGATATAGAAAAACTACTAAACCCATTAAAAAAATTTCTCATAAAGTATGCAATAATGCCTTCTAACATTCATATTTTCTCAAACACAAAAGAAGAAAAGCTGATTAGATTTGAATTTTTAGATGAAAGTCAGTTTTCAAACATCGTCTACGATATGAATATCTTTAGAGAAGAGATTGATGGAAAAATCAAAGGAATAGGTTTTTATGCCAAACATAAAAGATATTCCTTACTTGGTGAGGATGTAGTCTTTGAAAACGTTGGAGATCATAAATTTAGAGTAAGTATGGACAGCTTTTTTCAGGTAAATGTATATCAGATAAAAAATCTGATTGACGAAGTAGTAAGTGAAATTAAAGACGAAGGTTTTAAAAAAATGGTAGATTTTTACTGTGGAGTTGGAACTTTAACAATACCAGCATCAAAGTATGTAAAAGAAGCTCTTGGAATAGAAAGCAACGAAGAAGCTGTAAAAGATGCAAAGGCAAACATAAAACATAACAAATTAAAAAATGTTAAATTTTTAAAAGCTCAAACAGAAAAAGGCTTAAAGTATGCAAAAGACTTTCTGCCAGAAGCAGTAATTTTTGACCCGCCCCGTAGCGGCTTAAACAGAAAAATAGTAAACGAAATTTCACAAATCCAAACAGTTAGAAAAATTATTTACGTTTCCTGCGACCCGTCAACTTTATCAAGAGACTTGAGACAGTTTTTAGAAAATGGATTTAGGTTAAAAAAAGTTAAATTAATAGACATGTTCCCCCAAACCTATCATATTGAGAGTATAAGCGTATTGGAAAGATAGAGAGAATAATAAAAATCATAATAATTATTTAAAAAGCTTTATAATATTTATTCATTCAAAGAAGATTTTTATTTAAAAAGGAGTTTCTGTCATGACTAAAGAAAAAAGAGGAGCAGATATAGTAGTTGATGTTTTAATAAAAGAAGGTGTTGATACTGTTTTTGGTTTACCCGGTGGAGCAATAATGGAAGTTTACGATGCACTATTTGATGCTCCATTTAGAAACGTACTGACAAGACATGAGCAGGCTGCATGCCATATGGCTGATGGATATGCAAGAGCAACAGGAAAAGTAGGAGTAGTTATAGCCACGTCAGGACCGGGAGCCACAAACCTTGTTACAGGATTGGCTACTGCATACATGGATTCAATTCCGCTTGTTGCAATAACAGGCCAGGTTCCAAGACACTATATAGGAACTGATGCATTTCAAGAAGCAGACGTTATAGGCATCACAAGACCAATCACAAAGCATAACTTCTTAGTAACTGATATAAAAGATTTACCCCTTATTTTAAGACAGGCATTTTATATAGCAAGAACCGGAAGACCCGGACCTGTTTTAGTTGATATCCCAAAAGACATAACTCAGCAAAAAACAACTTACAAAATGCCAACAGACGAAGAAGTTAGAGAATCTTTACCCGGATACAACCCACATACAGAAGGAAACCCGGTTCAGATAAAAAAAGCTGCAGAACTGATTAGAAAAGCAACAAGACCGGTGTTATACGTTGGTGGTGGCGCCATTCTTTCAGATGCTGCAGAAGAAATCTATAAATTGGCACACTTAGCCCAAATACCGGTTACTACAACAAATATGGGCAAAGGAGCATTTCCGGAAACTGACCCTCTTTCATTACACATGCTTGGAATGCATGGAACATATTACGCAAACATGGCTGTTTATCATAGCGATTTACTTATAGCTGTAGGAGCAAGATTTGACGACAGAGTTACAGGAAAGATAAATGAATTTGCACCGGAGGCTAAAATCATCCATATTGATATAGACCCGGCATCTATTAGTAAAACCATAACAGTTGACGTTCCAATCGTTGGTGATGTTAAGAATGTTTTAAGAAAGCTTATTAAAGAGTTAGAAGAAAAACCCGTTGAATGGATCGCAGCAAGAGAGCAATGGCTTAAACAGATTAACGAATGGAAAGAAAAGCATCCATTAAATTACAGAAAGTCTGATAAAATAATTAAGCCTCAGGCGGTAATAGAAGAGATATACAATATAACTAATGGAGAGGCTATAATCTCTGCCGGCGTAGGACAGCATCAAATGTGGGCTGCAATGTTTTATAAATATAAATATCCAAGACAATTTTTAAACTCTGGCGGTCTTGGAACAATGGGGTTTGGTTTTCCGGCTGCTGTTGGAGCTAAAATAGGAAGACCGGATAAAACAGTATTTGCCATAGAAGGCGATGGCTCATTCATAATGAACGTCCAAGACTTAGCAACAGCTGTTCAGTATAGAGTTCCGGTAAAAATAGCCATAATAAACAATGGATTTCTTGGAATGGTAAGACAGTGGCAACAATTTTTCTACGATAGCAGGTATGCAAGCGTATGTTTGTCTGTTCAGCCAGATTTTGTAAAATTGGCAGAAAGCTTTGGTGCTGTAGGTCTTAGAGCAACAAAACCATCAGAAGTAAGGGAAGTATTATTAAAAGCTATGGAAATAAACGATAGACCTGTTTTAATGGATTTTGTGGTTGATAGGGAAGAGAATGTTTTACCAATGGTGCCAGCAGGAAAAAGCTACAGAGAAATGATATTGACACCTAAGCAAAAAGGCGAAGCAGAAACTATGTACTTAGTGGGGTAAAAAATGAGCGATATTAAAGTTTTAAAAGTTAGACCAGAGCCAGAAAAAGTAATAAGAAAACATATCATCACCGTAAAAGTTCAGCATAACTTTGGCGTTTTAGCAAGGATAACCGGACTTTTTGCCGGCAGAGGCTATAATATAGAAAGCTTAACTGTAGGCAGAACCCATGAGCCAGACATTGCAAGAATTACAATAGTAGTAGAAGGTGATGAAAGAGTAATAGAACAGATCATAAAACAACTTAGAAGGCTGATAGAAACGCTAAAAGTAAAAGATATTACAGATTTACCGCACATAGAAAGAGAGCTTGCACTGATAAAGATATACACTGCTGACGACAGAACGAGAGATGAAATAATGAGGCTTGTCTCAATTTTTAGAGCAAAAGTTGTAGATGTATCAACAGATAGCTACACAGTAGAAATTACAGGAGATAATGAGAAGATAGAAGCTTTTATTAATCTTATTAAACCTTTTGGCGTTAAAGAAATGGCAAGAACCGGAACGCTTGCCATGGTTAGAGAGTCTGCTAACATAAAGATGGAAAAGGGAGATAAAGAGTAAATGAAAGCTTTTAATATTTTTTTAGTTTTAAGCTTAGCCACTATTTCTTTTGCTCAAGAGATAGGTATAGCTAAAACAAGCGTAGAAAATTTACCAGAAGGCTATGGTGAGGTTTTTACACAATTCTTATCTCAAAACTTAGAATCTTCTGAAGCTGTACAAAAAGGGAAAGATTATCTTTTTACAATCTACCCATCTATAAGCTGGGAAGGAAAAGCTTACAACATATGTTTCAAAACATATAAAGTAAACAGTCTTTACTCTTCTCAATGTATAACTGTCAATTATGCAGAAGATATATACGATAGACTTAAAACTTTGTCTAATTCAGAATTCTTTAGATTAAAAAATCTAAAACAGCAGCAGGTTTCTGTTAAAGTAAAATTGGATAAACCTGTAAATTATGATAAAGTTAAAATTACATCTCTAAGAGGTGATAGCTTAACAAGGTATGTTTCTGTAGTAAAAAACGGAAAAAGTGATTTAGACTTAGGAAATGCATCTTTAAACTTAAATATCGTGGTCTTGCCCGAAGAAGGAGCTGAAAAGCTCTTTAAAAGCTTATTAGAAAATAAAAAAGTTGAATCGTTAGTATTAGAATAACGTATAATATACCTTGGGTGAGAAATTAGCGGTTTTTTATAAAACTAAAAAAGTGATCCTTCGGACTAAAGTCCTCAGGATGATGGGGAAAGGTTGAATGATAAGCATTAAAGGAAGGATAACCTTGGATGTCATTCTGCAGCCGGCGAAGAATCTTATACTTTTATTAAATTTCTCACTCAACTTAAATAATAACGTATAATATACAGAAAAAATTTATAGGAGGAAGAAATGGCAAATATTTATTACGATGAAGATGCATCTTTAGACTATCTAAAAGATAAAACGGTTGCAATCATTGGATACGGTAGTCAAGGGCATGCTCATGCGTTGAATCTAAGAGATAGCGGAATAAAAGTTATAATCGGTCTATTGGCTGGTAGCAGGTCGATTGAAAAGGCAAAAGCAGAAGGATTTGAAGTTTACTCACCGGATGAGGCTGCAAAAAAAGCAGATGTAATAATGATTCTTACACCGGATACGGTTCAACCAACATTATATCAATCGGCTATCTTACCAAACCTTGACGAGGGTAATGCACTTGCATTTGCACATGGATTTAACATACACTTTGGACAAATAGTTCCTCCGCCTTATGTAGATGTATTTTTAGTTGCACCAAAAGGACCGGGTCATTTAGTAAGATGGATGTACGAAGAAGGAAAAGGTGTTCCTGGATTGTTTGCAGTTTATCAAGACTTTACAGGAAAAGCAAGAGAAATAGCAATGGCTTATGCGAAAGGAATTGGAGCAACAAGAGCAGGATTGATTGAAACAACATTTAAAGAAGAAACAGAAACAGACTTGTTCGGAGAACAGGCAGTTTTATGCGGTGGAGCTACAGCTTTAATAAAGGCTGGATTTGAAACATTAATAGAGGCTGGATATCAGCCGGAGGTTGCATATTTTGAATGTTTACATGAATTAAAACTTATTGTTGATTTAATATATCAATATGGAATCTCAGGAATGAGATACTCTATTTCTGATACAGCAAGATACGGTGACGTTACAAGAGGAAAGAGAGTTTACGAAGCTGTAAAACCTATTTATAAGAAAATACTTGAAGAAATTCAAGAAGGTGAATTTGCTAAGGAATGGATTTTAGAAAACGTAGCTAACAGACCACACTTTAACGCACTTGTCAAAAAAGATGAAGAGCATCCGGTAGAAAAAGTAGGAAAAGAGTTAAGAAAAATGATGCCTTGGCTTGGCGGAAGAGGTTTATAAAAATTAACAGGATTTAAGAAATGAACTTAACATCAAAAAGAAAGCAGTTAAAAAAAGTATATGAACCGGTTGGGGTCCTCCTTGCAAGGAGGACCAAAATCACACCAAACATTATAACCATAATATCTGTTATCTTCGGAGTTTTTGCCGCAATTTCTTTCTTTAAAGAAAAGCCACTTCTTGGTGCAATGCTACTATTTATAAGCGGATTTTTTGACCTTTTGGATGGTGTCGTTGCAAGAGAAAGAGAAAAAGCATCTAAGTTTGGTGCAGTGTTTGACTGGCTTGCTGACAAATTTGTAGATGGATTTTTATTATTTTTTATTGGCATTACATACTCAACACCATATTTAACAGCAATAGCAATAACAGCAAATATGCTCCACACATTCATAAAACCCGTTGCATACGCAGAAATCGGCTTTTCTAGCAGAACTAAAGGAAAGATAGATGACCCATTAGAAGGCGTAGGATTTTTTGGAAGACCGGAGACACTGCTTACAATAATAGTTTTTTCTATATTTGAACATTTTAAAATCTTTGGTGGTCTTGAGTTTGGATTTGTAGTAATAACAGCATTGACTACCCTTTCTTTATTACAAAGAATAGTATACTTGTACATCAAGTATAACAAAGATTACGACTAAGAGGAAATCATGAAAAGACCTTATGTAATAATTGTATCTGAAGTTACGGTAGACGGTAAGCTAACACTTAGTAAAGGTGTTTCTTCAAAAGAAATCATGAAATTTATGGATGAAGAAGCTAATCGATACCTTCACGAAACACGGGCAAAAGTTGACGGCATAATGGTAGGAGCAGAAACTATCAGAACAGACAATCCATATCTCACAGTAAGGTATGTATCAGGAAAAAATCCAACAAGAATAATACCAACATCAACTGCATATATCCCGCCGGATGCAAACATTCTCAAAAAAGATTCTCCAACTATCATTGTAACAACAGAAAAAGCACCGAAAGAAAGATTAAAAATGTTGTCTGAAAAAGTTGAAGTAATCATAGCAGGAAAAGAAGAAGTAGATTTAATCAAAATGATGGATATTTTATATAATAGAGGGATCCGTAATTTAATGGTAGAAGGTGGGTCTACTTTAAATTGGAACCTAATAAAAAATGGTTTGGTAGATGAAATAAGAATCATTCATATGCCTTTTATAGTAGGTGGAACAGATACTCCTACATTGGTAGGTGGTGAAGGATTTAAATCCTTAGAAGAAGTTGTAAAACTTAAACTTAGAGCACATTTTATGAGAGGGTCTCATCTCATCACAGAATGGGAAGTTAAGTATGAAGGTTAAGGTTTTGTATTTTTCACAAGTAAAAGATAAAGTTGGAAAAAACGAAGAAGAAATAGAATTTGAAGGAAAAACACTAAAAGATTTGGTTGATGTGTTAGTCAATAAATATCCACATATTGAAGATATTTTAAAAAGGTCTATGTTTGCTGTAAATGAAAGTTATGAGACTATGGATTATAATTTACAAGATAACGACATAATTGCAATCATCCCACCTGTGAGCGGTGGATAAGCTAATTATTTACTCTCAGCCGACCCAGTCAACTTTAAGCCTAAAGACTGCTTGTAAAAATCCACATCGTCATTCTGCAGCCGGCGAGAAATTTCCTGATTTTCTTTTAAATCAAAAAAAGAAATTTTTCGGACTTGCGTCCTCAGGAAGACAAAAAGGTGAATTTTACAAAAATTTTTACATCACTTCCATTAATTAGATTGGCAAATAAGTTATTGAAAATCAACGTGAGAAAAATTTAGCATATAAAAGCACGGCTACATGCTTACGTGCACATAGCCGTGTTGAAAGGGTTTATTTATCAAGATTTTTGTAGCACATCCACCAATCGAGACATTCAATTTC
>NZ_ABZS01000040.1 GCF_000173615.1 Sulfurihydrogenibium yellowstonense SS-5
ACGCTTTTCTCTAACTCAATGCTTTCTTTTTTCATAAGTTTTAATAGTATCTCAGATAATTTTCGCTTTGTGGTTTTGAATGTTTTTACATTGTATATCCAGCTATAGGTTATATATTTATTCAAGTCTTTTAGTTTTTCTTCTCTATGTATTATTCTGTAAAGGTTTGCTATTTCTATTGGTCTGTATATAGTGTCCACCCTATTAGACCCTTCTTTTGATGCTTCTTTTAATTTTTCTGAAATTTCTTGTAAACTCATTTCATCGATCGTTGGACCACTTTTTTCTTCTTTCTCTTCTGTTTCTTTGTTAACATAACTGAGGAGCTTTTTCATTTTTTCTATTTCTTGATTTAAGAATTCTATAGAGTTTCTAATTTCTACTTTTAATTTTATCGCATGCCCTATTGCATCTTTTAATGTATCATTGAGGTCTAATTCTACTGCATCTTTGATTAGATCCTGTTTTAGTCTTTCTATGCTTTCTATTTTCTCTTGCGAAAGATATTTTGCGTTTTTAAACACTGTGATTAGCTTGTATTTGAGTGCATCTGTATATTGCTTGATTTTATCAAGTTCATTTTCTTCTATTTCTACTTTTGAATCTATCTCTTTTATGGTTGATATTACGAATTCTGTAAAATCTTCCTCTGTTTGGGCAACTTTTTGAACAATTTGTGCTTGGTTTTTATCTTTTTTCATTTTGATTAAGGAAAGAATGAGTTCATTGAAAACTTTTTCACTTTTTATTGAATTTATCGCGTCTTTTTCTATTTCTGACGGGTCTTTTATGAATTTGGCATACTCTCTCATTAGCCTTAGTGATTGTGCTGCTTGAAACATTATAAAAGTTCCATATTTTTCTAAGTTTTTAGGTTCTTTTTCTAAGATTTTTTCCCATCTTTTATTAGTTTCCTTAAGATATTTTACGAAAATCTCCCAACCTTCTTTATCTTCAATAAACTTATCCAATGTTACGTTTTCATCTAAATTCTCCTTTTTCTTTATCTCTTCAAATGTTTTATTTATAAGCTTATCTACTTCAAGCTCGAATAAATAGCCTTCTGCTATTTCCTTGGAAAGCTTTTCCAATTCTCTTTTGTCTATGTTGATGTTGTAGTTATCGAGAATGGATAGAATCTCTTTTGATAGAGCTTCTACATCTTGCCTTGAAATGTCTGATGGGAATAAGATTGGTCTTGTGTTTTCTCCATGTTCTTCATACATTTGTGCTAATTTTGATAATAAATCTTTTTTGTTCATTCTTAACCTCCTTTATTTTAATTAATGCTTTTGATTTTAGTCTTTTACTTTAGTCGTCAATTATTTTTGTTATAGCTCTTTTTTCTGTTTTTACTTTATTTTTTGAAATTACATAAACATATCTTTCGTCTTTAGCTATGATTAGTCCCTCTTCTGTAATCCAAACTAAGAATCTAACAAAAGAGTTTAGTCCGTTTTTTGCATTTTCCGGAATGTAAATTGTGTTTGTTTTTAAGTCTATTTTTGAGCCTATAAATTCAGCAGGCAGGAATGTTTGGATGAATTTGTCGCATCTAACTTCTTCATTTACTATTCTTGCTATGATGTTTTCTAAATCTCTGTTTTTTCCGCTAAAGATTAGGTTAAAGTCTTCTGTCTTTTCCTTGTTTGGAACCCAGTTAATGGTTTTGATTTCAAAGTGTTTTGGTTTAGGTTTTATCTCCATTCTTCTCTCCTTTACTATATTATTTTCTATTTTTTTACTTTTGTTTTTATACTTATTTTATATTAAGGTAGATTTATGAAAGCAATATCAGTTTTTGTATTACTTCTTTTATTGTAAATGGCATGTAAAGATTAAATGTGTGTATCCCTTTGCGTATAGAGTTTGGAATGTTTGGAGTATTTTTTGATACTAATACCCTATATTTTGAATCCACAAATACTACATCTTTTCTATCAATAATGAGCGTGTCTATTTCTTCAATTACTTTTAAGTGCAGTGAGTAATATTCTTGATTTTCTATATACAGACTTTTTCTGATATTTTTCTCAATATCTTCTTTTAGTTTTTCTTCCAGTTCTTTTGCAATATACTCAATAAGGGTTATATTTTCTAAGTTTGATGGTTCCATTTTTTCTATTCTTACTGTTGCGAATTTATTTTCTATATCTGTTGTTTCTATTTTAATGTCGAATGTAATTGCTAATCTTGGTATGTATATACTGCTTTCTTCTTTGAGATTTTTGATTTCTTCTTTTACCGTAAGGAAAAGCATGCTGTTTAAAATTTTAATGTCGTTTGGCATGTTTTTTACTCCTTATTTTTTATTTTTTAATCTCATTTTTTAACTTTTGTTTTTATAAAAGGTAATATAATTTAGATTAATAACAGGATTCCGATTTAGAAGTATCAAAAGGCTTCTCTTATTGGTCACATATTTTATAAACTTTCTTTTTATAAATTTCTGACATATTTTTACTCTTTTTAAAATTGAAGCTAAAGCTATTCCAACTACAATACCAACAGTCATATAAACATACACTTTGTCAGATTTGCTTTTTAAAATTCTTTTAAGATAGGCAAGGTTTTTAGCCTATCTAATCTAATGATTACGTAGTTTCTGTTAATGTAAAGTCAAACGCTGCTGAAATTCTAAAAAATTTTATGTATTTGGTTAGAAAAGAAATTTAAGTATTTTACAAATCAATCCTGCAGATCTCCTGAGTTTTTTGCAATATAATAGGTTAGCAGAAAATTGACTTAATTAGTAAGAGTGTTCCAAAAATCCACACAGTCATTCTGCAGCCAGAGAAGAATCTCCTGTTATTGCTTCCTTCCTTTTAAAACACATTAAAACATAAGATCCTTCACTTTGCTGCTGGATGACAAAGAACGACCCAATGGTGTCATTCTGAGTGAAGCGAAGAATCTCTGCCTTTATGTCCCTATGTCGTCATTCTGAGTGAAGCGAAGAATCTCATACTTTTATTGAATTTCTCACTTAACGTATTTTTGATTATAAAAGAGGCAGGGTTAACCCTGCCATGTTGATTTATACGATTACTTGCCGATTTTATCAAAGAACTTTGATCTTTTTAGTAAATACCAAGTTATTGTTCTAACAGGTATTCCTGTTGCACCTTTTGGATGATAGTACCAACCGCTCGTATGATGAGATGGTCCGGCAATATCTATATGAACCCATGGAATTTTTGGGTCAACGAATTTCTCTAAGAATAATCCGGCTGTGATAGCACCACCGTATCTTGTTGTTCCAACGTTATAGACATCAGCATGAGGAGCTTTTATCTGTTCTCTTAGTTTATTGTTAAATGGAAGTTGCCACATCCATTCTCCTGTTTCTTCAGAAGTTTTTAAAATTTCATTTATAAATTTTTGATTATTTCCCATTACTCCGGCTGTAAACTCTCCAAGAGCAACAACGCAAGCACCGGTCAATGTTGCCATATCTATGATTGCATCCGGCTTTAACTCAGAAGCATAGGATAAAGCATCGGCAAGGGTTAACCTTCCTTCTGCATCTGTGTTGCCAACTTCTATTGTTACACCATTTTTTGCTCTTAATATATCGTCCGGTCTGTAAGCTTTTCCACTTGGCATATTTTCTGCCGCTGCCACAATTCCATGAACAGTAATGTCAGGCTTTAATTCTCCAATTGCTTTAAAAATTCCAAGAACTGCACAAGCACCTGATTTATCTGTCTTCATCCATCTCATAAAATCGCCGGTTTTTATATTTAAACCACCGCTATCAAACATTAATCCTTTTCCAACTATAGCAATTTCACCTTGTGAGTTTTTAGGTCTGTATGTTAAATGTATAAATCTTGGTGGATTATCACTACCTTTTGCTACTGCTAAGTAAGCACCCATTCCCATTTTTTCAATCTCTTCTTCATCGTAGATTTTGATTTCAAAGCCATACTCTTTTGCAAGCTTTTCTGCAATTTCTGCAAATTGGATTGTATTGATTACGTTAGCCGGCTCGTTTACAAGGTCTCTTGTAAAGTTTTGTGCTTCTGCAAGAATTTTTCCAATTCTAACAAATTCATTCAATCTGTCTTTATCTTGATTTTTTGGAATGTTTATCTGAACTTCTTTTACTTTATGCTCATCCTTTTTAGAGAAATATTTATCAAATGAGTAATCTCCAAGTATTAACCCTTCTGTGATGGCCTGAACTACTTCATCATAATTTTCAAACTGTTGTAAGTTTGTATCAATGATAATATCAGACAGCTTAAGCTCTTTCGCTTTTCTTATTATGTAGCTTGCAACTCTTCTTAGAATATCATTTTCAAATTTTTTCTCCTTTCCAAGCCCGACAATAGCCACATAATTAGCCTTAATCTTTCCAAGAGTTGGAACTATTAAAAATTTACCTTCTTCAGCTTTGTATTTTTGTAATTTGATTAAATCAGAAACTCCACCATTTAAAGCTTTATCTATCTTTTCTAACTCTCCTTCAAGCTTTTTATTATCTTCAAACATTAAAAAGAATACTGCATCCGTCTTAACGTTATCCAACTTTTTTGTTGTTAAATTTATCTCCATCTATCTACTCCTTTTATAGATTTCTTAGAATATAATTATAATACACCTTAGATGAGAAATTAGTGGTTTTTATAAAATTTAAAATGAGATCCTTTGGACTAAAGTCCTCAGGATGACAAAAAGGTTGATTGATAAGCATTAGAGGAAGAATAACCTTATTCGTCATTCTACAGCCGGCGAAGAATCTCTTGTTTTTCTTTTTAATCAAAAAAATCAAAAGGTAAGATCCTTCGGCCTACGGCCTCAGGATGACAAGGAAAGGTAGGTCTATGAGAATATTAGAACATCCTTGCCTCGGGATGTGAATATTCTTAATTTCTTCCTATCACACCCTCCATTGGAGAAGATGCTGAAGCGTACATTTTCTTGGGAATTCTTCCTGCCAAGTATGCAAGCCTTCCGGCTATTACTGCATGCTTCATTGCAACAGCCATTTTGATAGGGTCTTTAGCCTGAGCGATGGCTGTATTCATTAAAACTCCATCAACTCCAAGCTCCATAACT
The DNA here is from genome assembly GCF_000173615.1 of Sulfurihydrogenibium yellowstonense SS-5. GTDB lineage: Bacteria > Aquificota > Aquificia > Aquificales > Hydrogenothermaceae > Sulfurihydrogenibium > Sulfurihydrogenibium yellowstonense. The sequence goes on from NZ_ABZS01000040.1 coordinate 5,065, forward strand.
ATCGCAGCATCTGATGCTGTTCCAATTCCGGCATCAACGATTACAGGTATTTTAACCGCTTCTTTGATAAAGAGAATGTTATAAGGATTTTGTAGTCCAAGTCCTGAGCCTATTGGAGCTGCCAGTGGCATAACTGCTGCACATCCTATATCTTCAAATCTTTTGGCCATTACAGGGTCATCTGTTATGTATGGTAAAACTGTAAAACCTTCTTTGACAAGGATTTCTGCCGCTTTGAGCGTTTCTATCATATCCGGATATAAAGTTTTTTGGTCTCCGATAACTTCAAGCTTTACAAATCCATGTCCGAGAGCTTCTCTTGCAAGCTTAGCTGTTAAAACAGCCTCCTCTGCCGTATAACATCCGGCAGTGTTTGGAAGAATCATTATTTTTGATGTATCTATGTAGTTTAAAAGGTTGTCTTGGTTTGGGTCTGTAATGTTTACTCTTCTAACTGCTACCGTTATCATTTCTGCACCGGATGCTTCCGTTGCCTCTTTCGTCTGCTGAAAATCTTTGTACTTTCCAGAGCCTACTATAAGTCTTGACTTAAACTCTTTTCCGCCAATTACAAGCTTGTCATTCTCTAAAAACTTTTCTAAATCAAACATACCTTACCTCCGAAAAATTTGTTTAAACAATATAAACATTTTCATATCTTTTTACAATATGAGTTGGCAGGTTTAACGTTTCTTTTATCTTTTCTTTGAAAATTTTTTGAATTTTTGGCTCACCGTGAATAAGATAGACAGTCTCAACACCTTTTGCTTGCTTGATAAAAGTTAATAAATTTTCTTGGTCAGCATGGGCAGAAAATCCATTTATAGTATAAATTTTAGCTTTAACTGCTATTTCTTCACCATAAATCTTAACATATTTAGCTCCATCTACTATCTGCCTTCCAAGAGTTCCTTCTGCTTGGTAGCCTACAAAAATCACCGAAGAGTTTTCTCTCCATAGATTGTGTTTTAGATGATGTTTAATCCTTCCACCGTTACACATTCCACTTCCGGCTAAAATGATTGCACCAGATTCTATCTCATTTATCTTTCTTGATTCCTCGACAGATTCTGTGAAATAAACCCATGGAAAAACAAAAGGATTTTTATTTTGTTTTAAAAGTTTTAAAACTTCATCATTTAATTGGTTTGGAAATTGTAAAAATAGCTTTGTTGCAGCTATTGCAAGTGGACTATCTAAAAAGATTTTACAAGGTGGAAGTTCACCATTGTCATACATCGTTCGTAAGATAAATAAAATCTCTTGGGCTCTTTCTAATGCAAATGTTGGGATTACTACATTCCCACCATCTTTAAAGCTTTCTATAATAGCCGTTTTAAACTCGTTTATAGTCTCAGGAAGTGGCTTGTGTTTTCTATCTCCATAGGTTGATTCAATAAAGATAAAATCTGCATTTTTTGGATATTCTATCTCTCTTATAACCAATTTATCATTTGTTCCTAAGTCTCCAGAAAAGATTACTTTTTTACTTCTTCCTTCATCGTTAACCAAAAGTTCAACATAAACAGAGCCGAGAATATGTCCAGCGTTTCTAAATATAATAGTCACATCCTTAGACAGTTTGTATGACTCATCACATTCTAAAAATATTTTAAAATGCTCCATTGCTTGAAATACATCATCTTCATCATATAAAACCGGCTTTACTTCTTCAGGCTTTCCTCTTCTTAGAGCTTTTTTATAGTTAACTTTATACTCTTCAGACATTACTTTAACAGCATCAAGAAGCATAATTCTTGCTAAAGCATAAGTTGCCCGGGTTGAGATAATCTTACCTTTAAATCCTTGTTTTACTAATAAAGGTACTCTTCCTATATGGTCAATATGTGCATGGGTTAAGATTAGATAATCAATCTTTGCAGGATTAAAACCAAATGGTTCATAATTTTTATCCTCATCTACACCTTGAAACATTCCACAATCTATTAAAAGATTTAAATGTCCAACATTAACAAGATGGCAAGAGCCCGTAACACCTTCCACACCGCCAAAAGATTTTACTATCATTTTCCCTCCTTAATGATGATGACCTATTCCAAAGCCTCTTAAAATTGTAAGTATGCCAAAAATAATAACAATAATTCCGGCAATTTTAACTAAACTTTTTCTTGAAGTCGGAGAAATCATATCTATGATTTTTGAAGAAAAAAGCATAGCCGGAACTGTTCCAATTCCAAAAAATAACATCGTCAGCATTCCATCCAACGGATTTTTATCTAAAACAGCCTTCATTAAAAATGCATACACTAATGGACATGGCAAAAAGCCGTTAAACATTCCGAGAATAAAGGGAGATTGTCTAAAATTAGATAACAAATCAGATATTGACTCAAATACAACATCTAAAAACGGTACGCCTTTTTCTTTAATATTACCTGTAATTTGAAGACCAAAAAGAATCATCATAACTCCAACAAAGATAGAAAGACCTTTTTGAATAAGCTGAAACTCAAATTTATGAAAATACATACCAAGCAGTCCAGCCAAAAAGCCAAGAAAGGAGTAAGTAAAAATTCTTCCCAGATTATAAAGAATGTTTCCAATCCAGAAATTTTTATAAGAGATGATAGAAGGAATGGCACCACACATACCAATACAGTGATAGGAACCTAAAAAACCTGCTAAGGTTATCATTAAATACTCTAAAATCATTAAAAAACCTGTTTTTAAGATATGCTAAAATTAGTTTAACACAAAGATGCTAATAATGGATACCAATCATGAGCAACTTGGAGCGTATAAAGAAAATCTTAAAAGAGCATAAAGAAGAAATCAGAGAAAAGTATGGAGTCGTTATTGTTGGAGTATTTGGGTCTGTTGCAAGAAGTGAAGAAAGCTTAGATAGCGATGTTGATATCTTAGTAAATATCGAAAAACCTATTGGTTTAAAGTTTTTTGAACTTTGGGATTATTTAGAAACCATTCTTGAAAGAAAAGTTGATTTATTAACTATGCAGGCTGTTAATAAAAAACCAATCTTGAAAGAAAGCATTGAAAAGGATTTGATTAATGTATAAAAGGGATTGGCGTTTATTTTTAATGGAGATATTGGAAAGCATAAATAAAATTGAGAAATATACTGAAAATATTAAATCATTTGAGGATTTCCTATTAGATTCAAAGACAGTTGATGCTGTAATTAGGAATTTAGAGATTATTGGAGAAGCTGCAGGAAAAATTCCTGAAGAGATAAGAAACAAAGCAAACAACATTCAATGGAGGCAAATAATAGGTCTTAGAAATAGGCTTATTCATGGCTATTTTGCCATAGATATAGCAATAGTTTGGGAAATTTTACAAAAAGATATGCCAGAATTAAAGAAAAATTTATTAGAGAATTTTTATAGCGATATTGAAAATTTGAAATAGTTAAAAAGGAGCAATCACTATGTCAAACCTATTTAAATTTGAAACACTTAAAAAAGATTTTTTAAATAGTCTAAATCCAAGCCAGTATAAACTTTTGGAGAATCTTTCTTTCTACTCTTCATGTATCACAGATTTTATATTCAGACATCCACAAGAGCTGTTTTATGTGTACGAAAGTCTTGATAAGCCACTGCTTGGAAGAGAAAATCTTATCAAAGAAGCATTAGAGCTTTTAAACATAGAAAAGGAAGATGAATTTATTACAAAATTAACATTTTTTAAAATGAAACACTTTGCAAGAATAGTAGCAAAAGATATATACAAAAAACATCATCTTATCCAGCTTACAGAAGAATACTCATATTTAGCTGATGCTTGCTTTGAAGTTGCATATCAAAAAGCATACTCAAAATACTTACAAAAATTTGGAACGCCAATAGATGAGCTTACAGGCAAGCCGGCAGGTGGAAGTGTCATAGCTCTTGGAAAGCACGGAGGAACAGATTTAAACTACTACTCGGACGTTGATGTGATGTACATCTATTCAGGAGAAGGAGCTACTGAAAAAGGCATCACAAACAGAGAATTTTTTACTAAAGTATTCACAGATACGACAGTATATCTAACTAGAAGAAACGCTGAAACAGTAGCTTGGAATGTAGATTTGGATTTAAGACCGGAGGGAAGAAAAGGCCTATTAACCTACAGCATTCCATTTTTAGAAAATTATTATTGGTCTGTTGGCAGGACTTGGGAAAGACATATGCTTATAAAAGCAAGACACGCTGCAGGAGATGAAAATACTACCAATGAGTTTTTAGCCGTCATAACTCCTTTTGTTTACAGGAAAAGTTTAAGCAAAGAAATTATAGATGACATACTGAATATGAAAAAAATGATAGAGAAACATTCTAAGCCAAAAAATCCGGATGAGATAGACGTTAAAAAATCAGAAGGTGGAATTAGAGAGATAGAGTTTATAGTTCAAGTATTTCAACTACTTCATGGTGGTCATGACCCAAGCCTTAGAGAAAGAGAAACAGTAAGAGCTTTAAGAAAAATTGTTGAAAAAGGACTACTGTCAGAAGAAAAAGGTAAATTCTTAGAAGATGCTTACATATTTTTAAGAAATTTAGAGCATGTAATACAACTAAAAAACTGCGTTCAAACACAAATTTTAAATCTAAAAAATGCATCAGAATATGCTAAAAAACTTGGCTTTGATTCAGAAGAAAAATTTTTAGAAAAGCTTGAAGCTGTTAGAAAAAACGTTAAAAGAATATTTGAAAGTCTTGGGGGAGAAGAAGAAAAAGAACTTACTCCTATACAAGCCTACATCATTACAAAAGTAAATGAGGAAATTGCATTAGAATATCTTAAATCTCTCGGTTTTAAGGACCCAAAATGGGCATTAAACTTGATTACTTCAATCTTTGAAGATGAAGAGTATCTTCTCTTATCGGAAAAGTATAAAAATCTTTTGATAGACTTCTTGTCAAAATTAGAAGAATATCTTAAAGAGACCAAAGCAAAAGAAAGCTTGCTTATAAATCTAAATAAATTTTTTACAGAAGGGAAGATTTACAGACTTTTTACAATAGCTTTAGAGAGTAAATCAAAGCTTGTTGATTTTATCATTGAAGTTGCAAAAACAACAGACTATGCAACAAACCTTATGATAAAAGATAAAGAACTTATAGATTTAGCATTTATCACTTCAAAACCTTTATCTAACAGAGAAGATTTTGAAAAAGAGCTTAAAATCATAAAGATTGAAGATAGAGTTGAAAGCCTTAAAAAATTAAAGAAAATTACCGAAGTATTAGCAACCTTGGAATACCTTCATAAGATAAAAACCCATAGCCCGATAGCAAGACTGAAGAAGCTTAATAATACAATCACAAACCTTGCTGATTTTATTCTTGAAAGTTTATACAAGATTAACGAAGGAAGTAAATCGC
>NZ_ABZS01000039.1 GCF_000173615.1 Sulfurihydrogenibium yellowstonense SS-5
GCAAATGCTATTTTCTTTTCTTTTATTATTACTGCTCCATCATGTAAAGGTGTCTGTGGTGTGAATATGGTTATGAGTATTTCTGGTGTAATTTCTGCATCTATTCTAACGAATCCTTCAATATAATTTGTCAAATCAACCGTCCTTTCAAACACGATCAAACTTCCTATTTTTCTATCTGCCATAAATAAGCATGCCCTAATTACGTCATCAACAACTTTTTTATTTGATGGTGATAAAAATTTGAATATTCCTTTTTCTCCAAGCTTAGCCAATCCTCTTCTTAGTTCTGGTTGGAATAAAACCACGATAATAAATATTCCAATACTCCATAAGTTTTCAAAAATCCACCCTAAGGTTTCAAATTGAAAGATTTTTGCTACAATCCAAAAAAGTAAAAGAATGAGTAAACCTATTAGTATTTGCCATCCTCTTGTTCCGGCTAAAAATTTAAGAAGGTAGTAAATAATTATAGAAACTATAAGAATATCTAATACATCAGTAAATCTTATGTTTAAAAGCGTTTGTATAATTTCTGTTTCATTCAATCTTGTATCCTCTGATTGTGTCTAATATGGTTAAAAATTCTGCTGTTTCTTTTACATCATGAACTCTTACGATATGTGCTCCTTTTAAAACTGCGTAGGCTGTTGCTCCAAGGGTTGCCGGTAATCTTTCTTTCGGCAAAGTATCCGGTCTATTTAATAGATTTTTTAAGATTATGTTTAAGAATGATTTTCTTGATATGCCTATCAGAATTGGTAGTCCAAGAATTTTAAACTCGTCTAATCTTTTGATGATTTCAACGTTATGCTCGACTTTTTTCCCAAATCCTATTCCTGGGTCTATGATAAACCTGTCTGGTTTAATTCCTCTTGAAATTCCAAAGCTGATTTGATTTTTAAAAAATTCTATAATTTCATAAACAACATCATCATAGTAAATCTCCTGTGTTTGCCATGTTTGCGGCGTTCCTTTTATGTGATTTATAACAATATGACAGTCGTGCTTAGCTACTACGTCAGCCATTTTATCGTCAAAAGTCATTCCGCTTATGTCGTTGATTATGTCAGCTCCTTCACTTACTGCAATGTCAGCAACAGTTGATTTATATGTATCAACTGATAACAAAAATCTATCTCCAAGATTTTTTCTGATTGCTTGGATTACTGGAATAACTCTCTCTATCTCTTCATCTGCTGAAATTGGCGTAGCTCCCGGTCTTGTAGACTCACCACCTATATCAATAATATCTGCTCCATTTTCAAGCATAAACTCTACCTTTTTAAGGATTTTGTTAATATCTTTATAATCTTCACTACCATTTGAAAATGAGTCAGGAGTAACGTTGATTATGCCCATTATGGCTGTCTTGATTCCAAGATTTAAAAACTTTCCATGATAATTTAGTTTAAAATGCTCTTTTTTAAGATTTATCCACTGCTGAGTAAGTTCTTTAGCTTCTTCTTGCCTTTTATTTGCTATAAGATTTTGAATCAGCTCTTTAAACTGCTCTTCAGTCTCAATAACGGCTGGCTTTAAATATGGGTCTTTAAATTCAATTTTAAAAATTTTTTTATCTATAGGCTTGATTACAGGAAAACTCTTCATTGATGCTCCTTTTTTGCGAAAAATTGGGATATTATTATAGCATTCAAAGGCTTGGGTGAAGAAGTAGAGATGTTATCAATGAGGAATGTTATAGCATAGAAAAGATTTTATATAACCTGAAAGGTTTAGATGTAATAATTAAATTAAGTTTTAATTCAGAAATAAAATCGCAAAAATCTTCTTTAATTGCCATTCTCAAAAAAGTTTCAGAATTTTAACTCCTCATAGTTAGGCTACAAACAAGAAAATAAAGAAAATAAAGAAAATCAATAAATTCCATCTTCTACCGTTTCAATTCCTCATAGGTAGACTATAAACACTTTTTGGAATGAAGACAAATACGAAGAGTTTGCAATTCAACTCCTTATAGGTAGGCTACAAACTAATAAAGTATACGAAAAGAGAAGCATCTGAGGTTATAAGTCAATTCCTCACAGGTAGACTACAAACCCGTCAGCTTTTAACTTAAAAATAAATTCGTAAAAACCTTATTCAATTGCCAAGGTATAAAACATTATACCAAATTTTTAAAAAATCCGCAAGTTGAGGTTTTTGCAGCAAACCTCGATATACAGAAAATATAAAGACTGCTCCAAAATTCTTGTAATCTTATCTTTCCTTGTTATCCCGAGGCCTCTGGCTGAAGAATCTCATCTTTTAATTTTTTGACTTGAAAAGAAAACAGGAGATTCTTCGCTTCACTCAAAATGACAATGTCGGTTTTTGGAAGGCCCTCATATTATTTAATTTTTCCACAGATCTATTCTCTGAATCAAAAATTTAAACACTATCATCAAGTAGAGCTTTTACAAGTTTACCATAACCTTTTGGTACATATAAATTATATTCTTCTCCATCGTTAGGTATTCTTTTTTTCAATAAGTGAGGATTTAATTTATCTAAGGTTTCTCTTTTAATATAAGTTAATTTTGATATTTCTTCAAAAGTATATCCTTTATTTACTTTTACAATATCAAAGTTTACATCTTCTTTATCTAATCCTTTTTTCTTAATTATTTCTGTCGTTGCTTGAGCAATTGCGATAAAATTTAAAACATATTCTTTTGTTTGTTTTGGCAAGAAATTTTTAATGCTACTAAATGAATTTCCATGATAGCTAACTTTTGTAATTACTTTATTATGACCGGCGTTATAACTTGCAAGAACTAATTGCCAATCTCCAAAAACAGAATAGAGTTTTTTAAAATATTTTACTGCCGCAAGTGTAGATTTTATAGGGTCTAACCTTTCATCAACTTCTTCGCTTACTTTTAGCCCAAAATTTCTTGCAGTTTCAGGCATCAATTGCCATAAGCCTGCAGCACCTTTTGGTGATTTTGCCATAATTTTGTAATTGCTTTCTATAATAGGAACTGCTAAAAGTTCCGGTGGTAGATTATGTTTTATTAAAATGCTGTAAATTAAAGGAATAACATTTTTACCATTTTCAATGTAAGATTCTAACTCTCTTCTATGCTTTGAAATATAATCTTTTTTCCTCTTTTCAATCTCAGCTTTAAATAGCTCATCTTCTGATTTTTTTAAGTAATTTTCTAAAGCTTTAATATCTTTAGAGTTTTCAAGCTTATCTTCAACAGCTGAGCTTATATTTTTCGGCTCCAAAGTTTCTGCTTTTAAAACATTTAATCCTATTAGTAAAACCATAAAATATGCGTATTTCAATACCTTCATCATCGTATTACCTCCTTAAGTATAGGTTATTATAAACTAATTTTTTCTAATTGACAACCCCTTGAAAATATATTATATTATTAATTCCAAAAGCAAAGGGGCCCGTAGCTCAGTTGGTTAGAGCAGACGGCTCATAACCGTCCGGCCGGGGGTTCGAGTCCCTCCGGGCCCATAAATCTAAAATTACATCGGAGAAAGAATGGATAGTGTTACAGCATCAAAATTATTAAACCTCCAAGAACTTGATAACCAAATAGAAAGCATAAATTCAGAATTAGAAAAAATTCCAGCAGAAATAGAAAAACTCCGAAAAGAAATCGAATCTTTAAAAATTAAGCACGACCAACTTATCCATAGAAAAAAAGAGTTAGATTTTCAAAAAAAAGAAAAAGAGTTAGACATTCAAACATTTCAAGACAGAATAGCAAAGCTTGAAATAGCTTTAAATAAAGTAAAAAGTAATGAAGAGTATAAAGCTCTGCTGAGAGAAAAAGCTCAAGCTGAAGAAAATATCATTCATTTAGAAGATGAAATTATTCAATTAATGGAAGAGATAGAAAATTTAGCAAAAGAGATTAAAGAGTTTGATAAGATTAGAGAAGAAAAAATAAAAGAATTAGAAAATGAAATTAAAGCCTTAAACTCCAAAAAAACTCAATTAGAAGAAGAGCTTAATAAGCTAATCACACAAAGACAAGAATTAGTCAATACCATAAAACCACAAGCTTTAAGTCAGTACGAAAGCATCAAGAAAAGAGTAAAAAATAAAGTCATAGCGATAGTTGAAGACCAAGTATGCACCGGCTGTTATATGGTAATTCCGCCAAAAATATTTACAGAACTTTTAAAGTCGGAAAAATTATTTACTTGTCCTAACTGTGGTAGATATCTATTTTATGAGTCTAAATAAGGAGTTATTATGTTAGGGATAATAGGTGGTAGCGGACTATACCAAATTGATGGAATTAAAATCTTAGATGAAATAGCAATAGAAACGCCTTTTGGAGAGCCATCAGATAAATATATCATTACTGAGTATGAAGGTAGAAAAGTAGTTTTTTTGCCAAGACATGGAAAAGGTCATAAATACCCACCACATTTGATAAATTTTAGAGCTAATATATGGGGGTTTAGAAAGCTTGGAGTGAATAAAATTTTATCTATCTCTGCAGTTGGTGGAATTAATCCAAGTTTAAAACCCGGGGATTTTGTGATATCTGACCAGTTTATTGATTTTACTAAGTCAAGAGTTCAAACTTTTTATGAAGGTGTGTGCTCAAAAAATGATGATACTGAAATAAAGGACGAAGTTTCTGAATTTTTAAAAAATAAAAGAGTTGTTCATATAGATGTAACAAACCCCTTTTGCCCGGAAATGAGAGATGTTCTGATAAAAGTGTGTGATAAAAATAACTTTCCTTTTCATCAAAAATGTGTTTATGCAGCCACAGAAGGACCAAGGCTTGAAACATCAGCTGAAATAAAATTTTTAGGATTAATTGGTGCTGATATAGTAGGGATGACACTTGTGCCAGAGATTGTTCTTGCAAGAGAGTTAAAAATGCATTTTGCTTCTATCAGCGTTGTGACAAACCTTGCAGCAGGTATATCGCAAAATAGATTAACGTCTGACGAAGTTGTGGAAATGATGAAAGAAAAGAATGAACAAATAAAAACTGTCGTGTTAGATTTTATAGAAAATCTTCCAGAAAGATTTAATTGTGAATGTGAAAATGTGCTAAAAGGAGCCGCTATTTAGCTCCTTTTTTAAATAAACTGCCAACAGTAAAAGCTGATATTATTTTAGAATGTTCTTTTTCTGTAAGGTCGCTTCTTTCTAAGAAGGCTTTTAAATCTTTGTAATGTATTTCCCTTTTTGAGATTCTTTCTAAAATCCATTTTAAGCTTTCTTCTTTGGTTTTTTCTGAAAGGTCTTTAAACTCTTGAGAAGATATATTTTCTTCTTGGACATTGTATTCTACTATTTGATTAATTTGATTAAACTTTTCAACTTTTGGTAAAGATACGTCAATTTCTATTCCATTCTCTGTTAGTTCTTCGGCTATCCAGCCAAAGTGTTTCATTTTATCTATGGCTTTTTGTTCTAATTCATCGCTTAAATGGGGATTCTTAAGTCTTGTTATGAATGATTGGTAAAGCTCTTCTAAAATCTTCTTGTATTGTTTTTGTAGTACTGTATTTAATAACTGTGCTATTTCCATTCTCTCTTGCTCAGCTTGTGAAGAAGATGATTTGATTAATTGTTTTAAATTCTCTTTCATTTTTATAAATATTTGGCTATGTGCTGTTTCATCATTTATGACTCTTGAAAGAATTTTTTTACTCGATTCATCATTTATATCATTTAATTGGTTTGAATATTCTTTAATTGCCATTAGTTCTGAATCAATGTTAAGCTGCATTAATTCCTCTAAGGTTGGAGCATGTAAGAAGACCGATGCTCTTTCAGAAATTGCAGGGTCTCCCCCAAGCTCAACAACTTTGTGGGCAAACATTCTTAGATGTCTCATCTCTTCTCTGGCTATTTCTTCAATTTCATTTTCCGTTTCAGCTTCTCCAATTGTGTAGGCATGAAATAAATACTGAATGATTGCGCTATGCTCTAAGGCTATATTGTAGTTGAAATAATTAATTATTTTTTCTCTTTCTATGTCTTTCATTTTTTATCTCCTGTTTTTGTTTTTCTTTCTAATAATAATGCTTTAATTTAAAAATGTCAATTCAAAATTGAGGGTGTTCAAAAATTTCTGTAAATTTTGCCTTTCCTCGTCATAATTAGAACGAAGGCTGAAGGATCTCATCTTTTGATTTTTTACTTGAAAAGAAAAACAGGAGATTCTTCGCCTGGTTCAGAATGACGACGTGGATCTTGCAAGCAGTCTCTACTGAAGGAAAGTAGAAAAGAAAAAAGTTAGTAAATAACATTATAAAGTTATGCAACAAGAAAAATGTATGTAAGTGAATAAGTGGTATGAAAAGCGTTGAATGTTGTAGTAGCGGTTTATAGACTGACCATACATAGACAATTTAAGAATTGACTATACACAATATGCCTAAGATTGTAAGATGGACTTTTTCATGATGTAAGTCTTAAAAGAGATTAGATGTAAGTAATAAAAGCCCCCTTAATGGGGGCAAAATTCTATTAGTGAGTTTTATATCCTTTATCTGCTTCTTTAACTAATTTTAAGAAATGGAACGCTAAGCTTATAGCTCTAAAAAACTGAGATATTAAAGAGTGCATTTTTCTTCTATCTGAATCTGAAAATCTAAATTTTGCTTGAGCCATTTATAATCCCTCCTTTTAAGATTTTTTCAAGGTATTAATTTCCAGAAAGGCTTGCCTTGTAATTTCCATAAAAATGCATAGTGTAAGCCGAGCTTGAACCATGCTCCAGCTTTTCCTGGTTCTGCAACACATAAATCTAAATCTCTTCCATATTCGCCATATTTAGCTCTATTTCTTACAACCGGAAAGATTGCAATCGTTCCTGCCATACCGTCAAAGATTCCGTTTTTCATCGAAGCAACGCATAATCCCGGTGTTTCTGCCATTGAAGCTGTATTTTGAGGTTCTCTTCCTTCAATCATGTCAACAATATTTAACGCTGCTGCTTTTCCAGTTAACTCTGCAGTATAACCTGTTCTTGGTGGGGCTGGTGCTATTATTGTTCCATTTGGAGATTTACCCGGTTTTGATATAGGTCCGGGTGGAGCAAAAGCAATACCGGCTGCAAAAATGTTTTTATAGGTAGGGTTTTGATATGTTTTAGGCCAATCTGGACCGTCTAATTCTTCATAAGGTTTTCCATATACAGCATCAACTTTTACAAATCCAGCCGGGTTACACATCTTATCTTTTATATCATTACCATCTTTATCTATCCATTTAATTGGCTGTCCTGCAAATGGTGGAAGGAGCATTGCAAAGTCATATTCTATTTCTTTGAACTCTCCGTCTAAGTTTTCAATGTATATTTTCTTTTCATCAACTTTATGAACATGGCTTCTGATTTCGTAGTTAATTCCATAATCGTAGAATATACCTTCTGCCATCATTTCTGAAGTAAAGATCAATGAGCCCTTTTTAGCTTCGAGTCCGTCAATTCCAAAATCTCCAAGCTTTGGTTCATTGGAAAGCCATATTAATTCAACTTTATCCCTTAATCCTCTATCAACAAGGTCCTTATGGACGTTAGTGATAAACTCAAATCCTGCACCCTGACAAGTACAAGTGCCATGTCCTGTTCCGATAACGATTTTAGCTTTATCGCCTTTTTCTAATCTTTTTACAAGTTCTAAATAAGCTTTGGCAGTTTCTACAGCGTGAGGAGGTGTACAAACAGAATACGTATAGCCTTTATCCGGACCAAGTCCTGGAGTAGCATCAAAGTTTAACTTAGGGCCTGTTGCAACAAGAAGATAATCGTAATTCAATCTTTTTTCTTGCTCAGATCCAACCGGCTTTATCATAACATAGTTATCATCCGGATGAACTTCCGTTAAAAATGCTCTTTCATACTTAATCCCAAATTTGTCGTATACAGGCTTTAGTGGAAACTGGGTTTTCTCAACAGGCATCTGTCCAACACCAACCCAAATTAGAGATGGAATGTAATTGAATGTTTCGTTAGGTGTAACCACTGTTATTTCGTGATTACCATTTTTTGGCTTTAGCCTGTCTGCTAAAATAAGAGCCGCATAATGTCCTGCAAATCCACTTCCTGCAATCACAATTTTTGCCATGACTACAACCTCCAAATTTCTTAAAAAATTTAATAATTTTATCATACACCTATAAACATTAGTTAGCAACAACTAACTGTATAAAACAAGTGCAAATTTAAAAAAATAATAAGAAAAATCATTGATTTTTATCAATATTAAATGAATAATATCAAAAAAGGAGGACAAAAATGAATTGGATAAAGCTAAAAAGAAATAAAATTTTGGTTAAAGGTAAACAGTCAAAGTTAAATCTTAAAGGTATTAAAGAAGAGCATACAGCTTTTTTACAAGGTATTTTAACAAACAATATAGCTCAGCTTAATGACAAAGAATTCAATTACAACCTTATGTTAGACCATAAAGGTTCTCCTATTTGGGATTTTTATGTTTTTAAAGACAACGAAAACTACATTCTTGACTTTGAGTGTGATAGAGATGAAGTATTCAACAAATTAAAACAGCTTAAACTTTCTTATCAAGTCTTTTTTGAAGTTTTAGAACTTGAGCATATCTACATATTTGGAGAAGATAGTGAAAAGTTTATACAACAAACATTTAATGAAGTGCCGGAGAGATTTAAATATCTAAAATCAGAAAATATCTACATAGCAAACAATCCTTTAAGATTAGGACAAAAAGGTTTTGATATATTCGGAAACCTTGAATCTATTAAATCAAGCCTGCCAACAGATTTAAAAATAGATGAAGGAAAGTTTGAAAATTTGAGAATCAACAACTGTATTCCAAAAATTGGAAAAGAGTTGGTAGAAAAAGTCCTCCCCCTTGAAACTAACATTTGGAAATATGCCATAAGCCTAAACAAAGGATGCTATGTAGGACAGGAGGCTATAGCAAGAGTGTATTTTAGAGGTAAGCCACCAAGGGTTATGGTAAAATTTAGCTTTGATAATGCATTAGATGAAAATGAAAAAGTGCTTCTAAACGACAAACCGGTTGGATTTATAACTTCTGTTAATATTAAAGATAAAACTGCAATCGGTTTTATATTAAGAAATATAGCAGAATCTGACAAAGAGTTAAAAAGCAGTCAGTCAGTGCTTAAAATTTTAAGTATATGCCAGGAGCTAAATGTTTGAAAAGGAAATTTTAGAAAGTATCTTAGAGCCAATAACAGTTTTAGATTATAGCGGAAGGATTTTATACTCAAATCAAGAGTTTGAAAACTACCGGTCTATTCTTGGCAGAAAGCTAAATAAGCTTTTATCAGATATTATCAACTTAAAGTATGTAAAAGAAGGCATTCCGGTTAAAAATCTATATAAAGAGATAGATGGGTACAAATTTTTGATTGACATCTTTCCATACGAAAATGATAAAGTCATACTATTGTTAAGAGATATCACAAGATTTTACAATCTTGAAGAAGAATCAAAAAGAGAAGGAACTTTATATGCTTTTTCTAAAATGCTTTCAGAACTTTTCCATGATATGAAAGGGCCGATCACCGGAATCAAAGCAGCAGTCCAATATTTAAAAGACAATCCGGAAGATAAAGAGTTATTAGATGACATATTATACGAAATAAAAAGAATTGAAGAGTTTATAAATCAAATAGCATACTTAAACAAACCGGAAAAGCTAAACCTCTCAAAAGAAAACATTCATAAGCTGATAGATAATGTAATAGCAAAATTTAGCAAAATTTATTCAGAAGTTGAGTTTGTGAGAAAATACGACCCAAGTTTACCGGAAATAAAAATAGATAAAAATCAAATACTAAATGTTATAGAAAATCTCATAAAAAATGCTCTTGAAGCTATCAATTTTAAAGGAAAGGTAGAAGTAGAGACCGGAATTTCTTCTGATGAAATTTACTCACCAAAAAGAAATAAAATATCTATAAAGATAAAAGACTCAGGTCCGGGGATTCCCGAAGATATGTTAGATAAACTTTTTATTCCATTTTATACAACAAAAGAGTTTGGAACAGGTGTTGGACTTGCAAGGTCATACAAAATTGTAAAACAGCATAAAGGTATATTAAGATATATAGGCAATTCAACCTTTGAAATAATCTTACCCATTGAGTGAGGAAAAATGCTAAAAGCTTTAATCTTTGAAGACGAAAAAACCACAAGAAATGTACTAAAAAGAATATTACATAAAGAAAACGTTGAAGCATACGAATTTGAAGAAGCACCAAAAGATTTAAACGTAATATCACAGTACAAACCGGACTTTATATTTTTAGATATTGGTTTAAAAGGTTCTAATGGGCTTGAGCTGCTGAAGAAAATAAGCACGTTGGAAGACTATCCGTACGTTGTAATCATTTCCGGTCACTCTGAGTATAAATATTTAATTGAAGCAATGAAGCATGGAGCCTATGACTACATCATAAAACCATTTGATATAGAAAGGATAAA
>NZ_ABZS01000038.1 GCF_000173615.1 Sulfurihydrogenibium yellowstonense SS-5
AATAAAACCATAAAAAAGCTAAGGTTAATATTATTTAACAATCTATATTTGAAAATACTATCTTTTTTTGTAGCGCTATTAATGTGGATAAACATTTCGTCATACTCAAATGCAAAATATCAAATTCATGGATATATAGACATAATAAATATACCATCAGATATTGAAGTAAAAAGTGTTAAACCTGAAAAGGTAAGCATTGTATTAGAAGGAAGGAAAAATGTACTAAACCAATCAGAATTAACAAACATTTCAATTTATGTCGATGGTAAGAAGTTGAAAGAAGGAAAAAACGTTTTGCCTGTACAAGTGCTACTGCCATCCGAAAAGATTAAGGTGGCTTCAATAAGACCTGAAAATGTTATAATATATGCACGGAAAATTAACCAAAAACAGCCTGAAGAGGAGATTAGATGATTGAGATATTCATAGAAGACTTGAATCAAAAATTTACTTTCAACGAAGGAATTACATTAAAAGATATTTTAAAAAATCTTAACGGAAAATTTAAAGATGTTGTTGGTGGAAAACTAAACAGTGAAATCGTTGATATACACACGCCAATCAATCAAAGCGGAAATCTAAAATTTCTAAAAAAAGAAGATAAAGAAAGCCTTGAAATACTCAGACATTCCTTAGCACACATCATGGCACAGGCTTTAAAAGAGATTTACGGAGATGAGAATGTTCATTTAGGTATAGGTCCAACAACGGAGCATGGATTTTATTATGATGTCGAAATAGAAGGAAAAAGGCTTACAGATGAAGACCTTCCACAAATTGAAGAAAAAATGAAAGAAATCATCAAAAAGGGATATCAGATAGAAAGATTTGAGCTTCCAAGAGAAGAAGCTATTAAATTCTTTGAAAATAAAAAGGAAATTTATAAGATAGATATAATAAAGCATAACATACCGGAAGGAGAGCCAATTTCATTATACAAACAGGGCGACTTCGTAGATTTATGCAGAGGTCCACACCTTCCTTCAACCGATAAAGCAGGAGCATTTAAACTGATATATGTCTCAGGAGCATATTGGAGAGGAAAAGAAACAAACCCAATGCTTCAAAGAATATACGGCGTTGCATTTTGGAGCGAAAAAGAGCTTAAAGATTACTTAAATATGCTTGAAGAGGCTAAAAAAAGAGACCACAGAAAGATCGGAAAAGACCTTGAGCTGTTTTTAATAGATGAAGAGATTGGCGGCGGTCTTGCTATTTGGCTACCTAAGGGTGCAATTATCAGAAAAGAAATAGAGGATGCTTGGAAAAAAGAGCATCTAAAAAGAGGTTATCAATTAGTTTACACTCCTCATGTTGGAAAAGAACAGCTATGGCAAACAAGCGGACATCTATCTCTCTATCAGGAAAACATGTATCCAAGAATGCAAATAGAAGAAGAAGGATACTATGTAAAACCTATGAACTGTCCTTTCCATGTCGAGATTTATAAATCAAAACAGAGAAGCTACAAAGAACTTCCAATCAGACTTGCAGAACTTGGAACAGTTTACAGATACGAAAGAAGTGGAGCTTTACATGGGCTAATGAGAGTTAGAGGATTCACTCAGGATGATGCACATATCATATGCAGAGAAGACCAAGTTGAAGATGAAATAAGAGAAGTCTTAAACTTAGCGCTAAATACCCTTAAATCTTATGGGTTTGATGAGTTTGAAGTATATCTATCAACAAAACCAGAGAAGTACGTCGGCGATGACAAAATGTGGGAGATTGCAGAAAACTCACTAAGAAAAGCAATAGAAAGCACAGGATTGGACTATAAAATAGATGAAGGTGGCGGAGCGTTTTACGGACCAAAAATAGATGTTAAAATAAAAGATGCTATCGGCAGATTGTGGCAATGTTCAACTATTCAGTTTGATTTTAATCTTCCGGAGAGATTTGATATGTACTACATAGGTGAAGATAATCAAAAACACAGACCGTACATGATTCATAGAGCAATATTTGGCTCTATAGAAAGGTTTATTGGTGTATTACTTGAGCATTATGCAGGATTTTTACCGGTATGGTTATCTCCGGTTCAAGTTAAGATTATACCAATTGCTGATAAGCATTTAGAATATGCAGAAACTGTAAAACAAAAACTATTAGAAAATGATATCAGAGTAGAATTGGATGATAGAAATGAAAGAATGAATAAAAAAATTAGGGATGCTGAGCTTCAGAAAATACCGTTTATGCTTGTAGTTGGCGATAAAGAAGCTGAAACGGGCACGGTTGCAGTTAGAGAAAAAGGCAAACAGGGAAGCCAAACTTTAAGCATCGATGAGTTTGTGTCGAAAATTAAAGAAATAATTTCTAATAAACATGCACTTTAAGAATAGAGTAAATTTTGTAAAATTGAATAGGTAATCTTTGAGCTAAAGTCCTCAGGATGACAAAAATTCTATAATGTCATTCTGCAGCCGGAGAAGAATCTCAACCTCAAAGATGTCATTCTGAGCGAAGCGAAGAATCTCATGTTTTTAAAAACATAAGATCCTTCGGCTTACAGTCTCAGAATGACATAGAAAGGCAAACTTACGAGAATTTTAGAATACTTCGCAATATTGTCATTTTGACTTAAAAAATAAATGTAAAGGAGAGGTAATGTTAGATAAAGTGCTTGGATATTTTTCAAATGATATCGGAATAGATTTAGGTACCGCAAATACATTAATATTTGTTAAAGGTAAAGGTATAGTTTTAACAGAACCTTCCATTGTCGCTATAGATAAAACTACCAACAAAGTATTAGCTATCGGCAAAGAAGCAAAAGAGATGATAGGTAAAACGCCGGAGCATATACAAGTTATTAGACCATTGAAAGATGGAGTTATTGCAGACTTTGATACAACGCAGGCAATGCTGAAGTATTTCATACAAAAAGTTCACACAAGCTTTCCATTGGCAAGGTTAACAAATCCACGACCAAGAGTAGTGGTCGGCGTTCCATCCGGAATTACAACGGTTGAAAAAAGAGCAGTTATAGATGCAGCAAAGCAAGCTGGAGCAAGAGAAGTCTACTTAATTGCAGAACCTATGGCGGCGGCGATTGGTGCTGGTTTACCTATAGACCAGCCGGGTGGCAATATGATTGTAGACATTGGCGGTGGTACTTCTGAAATAGCTGTTATATCTTTATCCGGCTTAGTAATCTCAAGCTCTATTAGAGTTGCCGGTGATGAGATGAATGAAGCTATAATAAACTATCTTAAAAGAAATTACCATATTTTGATAGGTGAGCAAACGGCGGAAAATGTGAAAATAAACTTAGGTTCTGCTACAGCATCAGACAGAGACGAGAAAAAAATGGAAATACGCGGAAGGGATATGACCGGAATGCCAAGAAGCGTAGTGATTTATGGAAAAGATATTAGAGAAGCTTTGGAAGATGTTGTTACTCAAATTGTTAATGCAGTTAAATCAACGTTAGAAAAAACTCCACCTGAACTTGCTGCAGATATCGTTGAAAGGGGAATAGTCCTTGCAGGCGGTGGTTCTTTAATATATAGTCTTGATAAAAGATTGATGGAAGAAACAAATCTTCCTGTTGTATACTGTGAAGACCCTCTTACTGCTGTAGCACGCGGAATAGGAAAAGCTTTACAGAACATAGACCTTATAAGAAGAGTATCGATAAAGTAAAGATGGAAAAAACTTGAAAAGGATTGTTAATAAAAAGTTATTATTATTGGCCATTTCTCTCGCGATAATCTTTTTTATTCTATCATCAGACTTCTTTAAATCTAAAAGTTTAGATGCTTTATATCCAATTCAAAAGGGAATTTCTCTTGTCAATGATGTATGGTCTTATATATACCACTTTTTATATGACAGAAACTTTACATATCATAAATTAAAGAATCTTGAAGAAGAAAATCAAAAACTAAAGGCAGAAATATTAAAATATAAAAATCAAATTTCAGAAATAGAAAAAACCTACCCAATTTTAGATTTTGTAAAGAAATATCAAATTCAAAATTATGAAATTGCAAAGGTTATAGGAATATCTCCGGACAATTGGTCTGATTTTTTCTTTATAGATAAAGGTAGAGAAAATGGAATAAAAATAGGTGATTTGGTTTTAAAAGATGGATTTTTGATAGGAGTAGTTAAAAATGTTGGAGATTTTTCTTCAGAGGTTTTAACCGTTTCGGATGAAAACTTTAAAATAACTGTAAGAACGAGAAAAACTCAAGAAATTAGCTTTTTTCAAGGTTTAGAAAAAAACAAAGGAATCTTAAAATATGTGCGTCCGGAGCAAGATATAAGAATTGGGGATATTGTAGAAACAACAGTAGTTAATTCACAAGCTGCAGAAGGAGTTCCAATTGGTATTATAAGAAAAATATCTCCTAAGGAAGGAGAGTTTTTTAGAGAAGTAGAAGTTGAAACGTTCTATTATCCATACAACTTAGATATTGTGCTGGTAGTCAAAAGATGATTTATTATCTAAAATATATTTTGATAGCTATTATAATTGTTTCAATAGAATCTTCTCTAATTTTTAAAAACATGTTTAATTTATACATTACTCCAGATTTGTTTTTAGTTTATATTTTTTGGCTATCTATCTACGACAAAGAAGATGTAGCTTTAATTACAACTTTAATCGGTAGCTTACTTTTGGATTTACTGATGCCATTTAAAAGTTTTATAAATGTCTTAATTTATTTATCTGTAGCATTTACAATCTTTCGGTTAAAAGAAAAGTTTTTAATATCAAACATATTTATGAAGTTTTTGATAATAACAGGCATTAGTTTTTTTATAATATTGATAAAGGAATTATATGGATTTATGACATCAAAGTTTTTTATTTTAGATACAAACCTTATAATCTTCTACTGGCTCAGTAATATAGTTTTGATATACCTTATTTATTATCTAAAAGAAATATTAGAAACAAGATATGATAAAGTTTAATAGAATAACTTTTCTGATTTTTATTCTAACAGTATTTTATTTTGCATTAGTAGGAAGACTGTTTTATCTTCAGGTCATTAAGGGAGAGCATTACAGAGAAATTTCAGACAGGAACTATATAAAAATTTTTTATTCAAATCCACCAAGAGGTAAAATTTACGATAGAAATGGAGTCTTATTAGCTTACGACGTTCCAACCTATAGTTTGATAGCTTTCCCATACATAGTTAAGAAAAATTATTCTATGCAAGAACTAAAGGAAAATCTAAAAAATTATCTTAACATTGAATTAGACGAGAAAACATTAAATATCATTGAAAAAAACTTATATCCAAGCGTTGTTATAAAAAAAGATTTAACTCAGAAGGATATAGAAAACTTTTATAATTATAACTATCTCTTCAATGGATTCTATCTTGAAGTTGTTCCAAAGAGAGTTTACACGGAAGAAGCAAATTATCTTGCACATATAATCGGATACGTTGGATATCCTTCAGAGAGAGAGTTAAAAGAAAATCCAAATCTTTCTCCAAACATTCTTGTAGGAAAAGCGGGAGTAGAAAAAATTTACGATTCATTGCTCAGAGGTGAATCTGGACAAAAGGCAGTATTAGTAGATGCATTTGGTAGACAGAAAAAAGTTTTATGGGAAAAAGACCCAAGAAAAGGAAATGATATTTATTTAACAATAGATATAAGAATACAAAAAATAGCCTTTGAAGCTTTTAGCTCTTCAAAACATCCATCAGGGGCAGTTGTTTTAGTAGACCCAAACACTTACGAAATCTTAGCTTCATTAAGCTATCCAACCTATAACTTGCAAAAATTTTATGAAGGTTTTTCTCAAGAAGAATGGAAAGAATTAACAGAAAATAAGTATAAACCTTTAATGAACAAAGTGTTCTTGGGGAAATATCCGCCCGGGTCTATCTATAAACCTTTGGTTAGTATAGCTGCATTGGAAGAAGGTGCAATAACTCCTGAGACAAGAATAAGCAGTGGTCCTGAGTTTAGAATAGGAAAATGGGTTTATAGAAACTGGGATAAAAGAGGTTGCGGATTCATAAATGTATCTGAAGCTTTAGAAACATCCTGCGACACCTTCTTCTATCAAGTTGGATTAAAGCTTGGTGTAGAGAATATTGTAAAATATTCAAAGCTATTTGGATTGGGAGAAAAATTGAACCCTGACTTAGAGGTTAAAGTTGCAACAATTCCAAGTAAAGAATGGAAGAGAAAAGTTTTAAAGCAAAAGTGGTTTCACGGAGATACAGTAAACCTCAGCATCGGACAGGGATACATTACAATAACACCTTTTGATGCAACAAAAATAGTTGTGCCAATTGCAAATGGCGGATATGTATTAAAACCACATATATTGAAGGCTTACTTTGACAATAAATCTCAAAGATTAGTTCATACAAATCCAGAAATGATAAGAAAGATAAACATAAAAAAATGGAATTTAGATGCGGTAAGATATGGCATGTACCTTGTTGTTTATGGACCAAGCGGAACAGCAAAAGCATTGAAAAGGGTTCCTGTACTAAATGCCGGAAAAACAGGAACAGCGCAAGTGTATTCTTATGATACAAGAAAAAAACGTCATCATGCATGGGATTTTAGAGACCATGCTTGGTTTATAGATTATGCACCATATAATAAACCTAAAATAGCTGGCGTTGTATTTATTGAACACGGTGAAAGTGGTGGAAAAGTAGCTGCTCCGTTAATGGCATACATATTAAAAAGAATTTTTAAAGAAAAAATCATCGAGACCGAATGATGTTTAATTTATTCAAAAAAATCAAGCAAGCAGACCCAATTGTTTATTTGCTTACAGCTTTTTTACTGATTTGGAGTGTAATTAAC
This sequence comes from Sulfurihydrogenibium yellowstonense SS-5, assembly GCF_000173615.1. Classification (GTDB taxonomy): domain Bacteria; phylum Aquificota; class Aquificia; order Aquificales; family Hydrogenothermaceae; genus Sulfurihydrogenibium; species Sulfurihydrogenibium yellowstonense. The sequence continues at coordinate 6,808 of NZ_ABZS01000038.1, forward strand.
ATTTATAGTGCATCTTATCATGAGTATTCAAATTTATACATAAAGCAAATTGTCTTCGTTTCTATTGCTTTCTTTATAATCACTTTTTTGCCTTTTTTGATAGAATACAGGAAGTTTGGATATATATCTTTTTATTTATACTTAATAAGCATTATTCTTCTTATCTTGGTCAAATTTTTTGGTGTTTCTATTCTTGGAGCTAAAAGATGGATAAATTTAGGCTTTTTCCAACTTCAACCGTCAGAAGTAGCAAAATTTTCAATGATCATCTTTTCAGCGTATTTTATATCTAACACAAAACTTCCTCTATCTTTTAAAGACTTTCTAAAAATAATGGGACTATCAGCTATTCCTTTCATGCTAATTTATTCTCAACCAGACCTTGGAAGCGCGATTCTTGTTGTTTTGCCAGTTTTGGTCATGGTATTTTTAGCAAAGTTTAACATTAAATATATAATTGGATTTGTGTTGACAGGAATAATTTTAAGTCCTTTTATATGGACACATTTAAAAGATTATCAAAAAAATAGAATCATAGCTTTTTTAAATCCGGAAAGCGACCCAAAAGGAACAGCCTATCATATTATTCAGTCTAAAATTGCGATTGGTTCTGGAATGCTAACCGGAAAAGGGTATCTTCAAGGCTCACAGTCTAAATATTACTTCTTGCCAGAACAGCATACGGACTTTATATATGCAACTATTGGAGAAGAGTGGGGTTTCGTAGTTTCATTTTTAATTTTAACAGTCTACTTTATTTTAAGTTTAAGAATTTTTTATATAGGAATGAAGATTAATGAACTATTTGGAAAGTTTTTGTGCTATGGAATTGCTTCAATCATCGGATTTCAAGCATTTATAAATATCGCGATGAATGTAGGAATGGCACCTGTTGTTGGTGTTCCATTGCCGTTTTTAAGCTATGGTGGAACAGCTTTAATAATGTTTAGTCTAATGATAATGATGGTTTTAAACATCGAATATATAAACAAAAAAGAAGGTTTTAGATTTCACAGTCAAGATGCTTTAAATTATTAAAAGAAAATGGACAAGTTTAAGCATTTGGCGGAGTTAAAAATGGAAATAGATTTAGAAAGCCTAAAAAAACAACAAATAGAGTTATCTAAAAAATTAATTTTAAAAGATAGGATAAATATAGATGAAATAAGATATATTGCAGGGATAGATACAACGTTTTTGAATCCTTACCAAAATCCAACCTTAGCCATTTCTTCGATTGTGGTAATAGATATAAAATCATTTGAGATTGTAGAAAAAGTTTTGGCAGAGAAAGAGATAGATTTTCCTTACGTTCCTACTTTTTTAGCCTTTAGAGAACTGCCGGTTATTTTAGAAGCTTATAAAAAACTTGAGATAAAGGTTGACGTTTTTATCCTTGATGGACAGGGGATTTTACATCCAAGGAGGATGGGCATTGCATCACATTTTGGAGTTATTACTGACACAGTTTCTATTGGATGTGGTAAAACACCCCTATATGGAAAGTATCAAGACCCACCAAATCAAGATTTAGCATATAATTTTATATATGACCCAAAAACTAATGAAAAAATAGGCTATGCTTTAAGAACTAAGAAAAACACTAAGCCAATATTTATATCACCGGGAAATAACATTTCGATAGAAAATTCTCTTTATGTTATAATAAAGTCATTGAATGGATATAAACTTCCTGAACCAGTCAGATTAGCACATAATTTTTTATCTGACTATAGAAAAAAACTAATCGGAGGTTAAAAAATGGCAGAAGAAAAAAAGGCAATAGTAGAACTAACAGATAAAGGTTTTTTAGGTAAAATGGAAAATAAAGATTTTGTTTTAAATTTATCAGAAACCACTTTCAACGCAACAGATTTGATGCTAATTTCTATCGGCTACTGCTTTGGTATAACAGTTGATGCTTATGCAAAACATAAAGGGCTTAATATATCAAATTTAAAAATAAACGTCCATGGCAAAAAGCATGAAACAGAAAATAGATATGAATATATAACCTTAGAAGTATCCTTTGATGGAGATTTAACACCGGAGCAAAGAGAGAGGGTTATTGTTATTGGAAAAAGAGGTTGTACTGTTAGCAACTCAATGTTAAAAGCACCAGAGATAGAAGTTAAATTGGTATAAAGGATTTTTAAGATGGAAGCTGTATTTTTAGGAATAATTGCAACTTCAATGATATTTATGGCAATTTTTGCCTTAATAAGAACTATAGTTTGGGTACTTGTTTTGATAAAACTAATGACCTTGATTAATGATGTAAGAAATGATTATAAAACCATTTCTCCAAAAATTATAGGATTTATTCAAGGCTTTCAGGGTATGGGTAGATTTTTTGGATTTATGAGAATGCTTAGGAGAAGAAAATGAAAAACAAAAGCCTTCTAATAGGGTTAATTGGGTTTATTTTAGGAGTTTTATTTGGATATGTTGTTGCTGACAGAAAGAAAGAGATTTTAGAAAAAATAGAAAACCTTGAAAAGAAAATAAAAGATAACGATTTAGCCAGTGAAATCAAAGACAAGGCAAAAGATGTGATAGAGTCAGTAAAGTCGTTTTTGGATAAATCTGAAAAGATTGCAAAAGAGGAAGAAGAGGATATACTTAATATTGTAGAAGAAAAAATAAAAAAATTAGAAAAGATATTACAATCTTAGGAGGTAAGTAAAATGAAAAAATCAACACTGTTAATCGCGGTAGGTTCTGTTCTTGGAGCAGTAGGAGCATATTTTGCATACAAAAGAAAGGATGAAATCTTAGCAAAATTATCAGAAATCCAAGAAAACCTAAAAGAAGCTGAACTTACAGAAAAAGCAAAAACAGCGGTTAATGATTTAATTGAAAGATTAACTTCTTTAATTAAAAAAGAAGAAACTTTAACAAAAGAAGAAAAAGAAAAAGCTTTGGCTGAAATTGAAGAGAAAGTTAAAAAATTAGAAGAAGTTGTTAAAGCAGAAAGTTAATAACAAGGTAGGGGTTGTAAAAACCCCTTTTAAAATTCTGTATCTATCATTAAAAGACTATATAGCAAATAATTACGCTTACCATTCTTCAGCCTTGACCTTCTATTTCTTGATGGCAATTTTTCCATTGTTATTTTTCATGATATCTGTAATTTCTTTGATTGCAATCATCAATATTTCTGAAATTTATTTCATACTTTATAAAATCTTTCCTAATTCTGCAGAAAGTTTTTTGAATACTGTTTTAAAACTCTCACAATCTCAAGTTGCTCAAAAGTCTATCGTTATAACTATTCTTCTTTCTATATTCTTTTCAAAAGACCTGTTTGTAGCCATATCTCAAGCTTTTAGTTATATATACGAGGCAAAGGTTGCCGAAGGTAAAGTAATTTTAATTATATCCATGTTAGCCTTACCTTTTTTGGTTACATTAATTCTTATCTTCTACGTTTTTTTATTTATCGTAAAATTTTTATTTTCTAATATTGAGAAAATTTCTTCCGGTGTAAGTAAAGATATTCTTTTTATTGAAAGAATTAAAAATTTCCTTGGATTCATCAATAATAAATTAGGTTTGATTCAGATAATTTTAAATCTTTCTGAAGTATTTATTTTTGCTCTTATAATATGGCTTATTTACTATTTTTTTACACCCGTCCAAGAAAAAAGCAAGAGTTTTGTTAAACATGTTTTAACAATTTCAATTTTTATAAGCGTAATCATGTTTCTTTTAAAAATTGCATTTACTTTTTTAATTTTAAACTTTCTTTCAACCAATCCTCTTTATTTAACCATGGGCTCTATCTTTACATTTATTATATGGGTAAAGTTATGTTTCGATATTTTGTTAATTGGAGAAAGGATGATTTATTACTTAGAGAAAGTTTAGATCTGTATAAATGATTAGTGGATTACTTTAAGTGAGAAATTAGGATTTTTATAAAATTTAGATAATGAAATCCTTCGGACTCACGTCCTCAGG
>NZ_ABZS01000037.1 GCF_000173615.1 Sulfurihydrogenibium yellowstonense SS-5
TAAGATTTGGAGATATAGAGCCAACAGATAAAGAGATAGATGTTATCGTATCACAAGGATATTATGTTGTAATAGATTCAGCTTCTTCGGATTTAAAATTTGGACAGATCATAAATCCGGAAAATGTAGATTCTTTACCTGAAGGCGTTATTGCTCTTACAGGAGTTGAAGCATTAGAAAAATTATATAAAGCTTACAGAGAAAAAGTAAAAGAAATACCAATTTTTGAAGTTATCAAAGAATCTGTTAGAAACGTAATCTTAAAAGAAGGAACAGATGCAAGATTAAAGAAAATCATTAGAAGATTAAGACTTGTAGAAGGTTTTATAGAATCTGGAAATAAACCGGAGTGGATGATACTTGAAGTTTTACCGGTTATTCCACCGGACTTAAGGCCTTTGATAGCTTTAGACGGTGGAAGATTTGCAAGTTCAGACCTTAACGACCTCTACAGAAGAGTTATCAACAGAAATAACCGTTTAAAAAGACTTATTGATTTAGATGCTCCAGAAATCATTATTAGAAACGAAAAAAGAATGCTCCAAGAGGCTGTGGACGCTCTTATCGATAATGGTAGACGCGGAAGAATGGTCACTCAAAACAACAGACCATTAAAATCCCTTTCAGACTCGTTAAGGGGTAAAGAAGGAAGATTTAGACAAAACCTTCTTGGTAAAAGGGTAGACTACTCAGGACGTTCTGTAATCGTTGTAGGTCCTGAATTACAGATGCATGAATGCGGTCTTCCTAAGCAGATGGCTTTAGAGCTATTCAAACCATTTATATACAGAAGGCTTGAAGAAAAGGGTTATGCTACATCTATAAAATCAGCTAAAAAATTAGTTGAAGAAAAGGCACCGGAAGTTTACGAATGTCTTGAAGAAGTTGTAAAACAGCATCCTGTTCTTTTAAACAGGGCGCCTACATTACACAGAATGTCTGTTCAAGCATTCGAGCCAAAATTAGTAGAAGGAAAAGCTATAAAACTTCATCCATTAGTATGTCCTCCATTTAACGCAGACTTTGACGGTGACCAGATGGCTGTTCACGTACCACTATCTGTTGAAGCTCAGCTTGAATCTTACATATTGATGTTATCTACTCAAAACATTCTTTCGCCAGCCCATGGTAAACCGGTTACTATGCCATCACAGGATATTATTCTTGGTGTTCACTATATGACTCAAGAATTACCAAATGCTAAAGGTGAAGGAAAGGTATTTGGCTCTCCGGAAGAAGCTGTAACTGCTTACGAATTAGGCAAAATAGACTTACTGGCTAAAATAAAGGTTAGAATAAATGGCAAAATTGTTGAAACTACAGCCGGCAGAATAATCTTCAATCAAATACTTCCCAAAGGCTATAAATTTGTAAATGAAGTATTAGACAAGAAGAAAATTTCCAAATTGATTTCAGATATTTATGAAAAATTCGGAAACGAGATTGCTGCTCAGACATTGGATAATATTAAAGAAATAGGGTTTAGATTTGCTACTAAAGCAGCTGTATCTATCTCTGTTGCTGACTTAGTTGTTCCTAAGAAAAAAGCTAAGATTCTTGAGAAAGCTATAAAAGAAGCTGAAACAGTTTGGAAGCAGTACGTAGATGGGATCATCACAAAAGGTGAAAGACACAACAAGATCATTGATATATGGTCTCAAGCTACAAACGAAGTAGCAAAAGAAATGTTTAACGAGATAGAAAAATCTGAAAGACTAGAAAACGGTAAAAAATATCCTGGTTATTTTAATCCAGTTTATATGATGGCATCCTCCGGTGCGAGAGGTAGTAGAGACCAGATAAGACAGCTTGCTGGCATGCGTGGTCTTATGGCAAAACACTCAGGTGAATTTATCGAAACTCCAATCATGTCAAACTTTAGAGAAGGATTATCTGTTGTCGAGTACTTTATTTCAACGTATGGTGCAAGAAAAGGTCTTGCTGACACTGCTTTAAAAACTGCAGTTGCAGGATACCTTACAAGAAGATTGGCAGACGTTGCGCAGGATGTAATCATTACAGGAGAAGACTGTGGAACATTAAAAGGTATAACGGTTAGCTCTATTATTGAAAGTGGTGAAATTGTTGTACCATTTAAAGATAGAATAGTTGGAAGATACACAGCGGAAGATGTTTATGACCCATATACAGGAGAACTGCTAATATCTGCAAACGAAGAAATCACAGAAGAAGTTGTTGATAAATTTGAAAAAGCAGGAATTGAAAAAGTAAAAATCAGGTCTGTATTGACTTGTGAAATGCCTCACGGTGTCTGTGCAAAATGCTACGGCAGAGACTTAGCACAAAGAAAGCTTGTTGATGTAGGTGAAGCGGTTGGAATAATTGCTGCTCAGTCTATTGGCGAACCGGGTACTCAGCTTACAATGAGAACGTTCCATATTGGTGGTGCTGCTACAGCTAAGGAAGTCCAAACTCAGCATAAAGCAAGCCATGACGGAATAGTAAAACTTCAAAATGTAAAATTTGTCGTAGATAAAAAAGGTAGAAAATTAATCATCAATAGAGAAGGTTCGATTAAAATCCTTGATAAAGAAGGAAAAACAATAGAAAGATTCCCGGCACCATATGGAGCAGTCTTATACGTTGAAGATGGTCAAGAAGTAAAAGAGGGAGCAGTTTTAGCTGAATGGGAGCCGTTTAGCGACCCAATCATTGCAGAAAAAGGCGGAGAAGTAGAATTAAGAGATGTTATCTTAGATGTTACATTAAAAGAAGAAAGAGATAACATCACAGGTAAAACAATTTATACAATCACATTCTTAAGACCAAAAGACGCACAACTCCATACTCCAAGATTGGTAATTAAAGGTGAGGATGGTAATGAGTATGTTTATGACCTTCCAGTAAACACAATCTTGCTAATTCCTAAAGAAAATCTTGAAGAAGTCTGGGATAAATGCTTTGCATGCTCTGAAGCAGAAAAAACAGATATTCATCACAAATATTTACAAGTTAAAAAAGGCTTTAAAGTATCAGAAGGTGATGTAGTTGCTAAAATACCAAAAGAAAAAGCAAAAGTTAGAGACATCGTTGGTGGATTGCCAAGAGTTGAAGAGTTGTTAGAAGCAAGAGAGCCTAAAAATAAAGCTATCATAACAGAAATAGATGGTATTGTAAAAATCTACGAAGATGCAAAGGAAATTACATTAATAAATCCTAAGGAAGGAAAAACAGAGACATACAAAGTTCCGGATACAACTTTTGTCATTGTAAAAAATGGTTCCTTTGTAAAAGCTGGACAAAGCTTGGTTGATGATGGAAGTATCGTCGCAGAATTTGATGGAATGGTAAGACTAAAAAGTGAAGGTTCGAGAATAGTTGTGTTTAATAAAGAAACTGGACAGCAGAAAGATTATAAAGTTCCAAAAGGAAAATTCATTATTGTTAAAGACAACTCTGTTGTAAAAGCCGGAGACCCTCTAACAGATGGTACTCCAAACCCACATGACATATTAAAAGTAATGGGTATAGAAGAGCTTGCAGCATTCTTAGTAAAAGAAGCGCAGATTGTTTACAGATTACAAGGTGTTGAAATTAACGATAAACACTTTGAGGTAATCATAAGACAAATACTTAGAAAAGTTAAAATTGTAGACCCAGGAGATAGTAGATTTTTACTTAACGAAATAGTAGACAAACTTGACCTTGAAGAAGAGATTAATAAGGTAATTTCTGAAGGTGGAAGACCACCAAAAGCTGAGCCTGTTCTTGTTGGTATTACAAAAGCTGCATTAACTACAAGAAGCTGGATTTCTGCAGCCTCATTCCAAGAAACAACAAGAGTTCTTGCAGACGCAGCTGTTGAAGGAAAAGTGGACCCATTAAAAGGATTGAAGGAAAACGTTATCATTGGTGGAATTATTCCAGCCGGCACAGGTATTAAAGAGTATTCGGAAGTTGATGCAGTATTAAAAGATGAAGAAAGAAAAGAGGTGTAAAATAATACAATTACTGGACCCCTTAAATCAGGGGTCTGCATAATTTTTATGGGTTAAAGAATTAAGCAATAAGTAAACTGGTTCAAAAATTTTAACTTTTTAAAAGATTACAAAGGAATATAATATGAGAGATTTAGAAGTTATAAATTATTTTTTGACGTTCTGCAACCGGCGAAGAATCTCCTTCATATCTAACTCTTTAAAAGAGGAGATCCTTTAGACTAAAGTCCTCAGGATGACAAAATAATATAAGTTTACAAAAATTTTGCAGCATTCACTTTAACTGCTTGATTTTTATACAAATTTTAATTATAATATTTGTTTTAGTTTATAATAGAAAAAATCTGTTTTTAATTTAGGAGGTTTACAGTGCCAACTATTAACCAATTGGTTAGAAAAGGTAGAGAGAAAGTAGAGAAAAAATCAAAAGCTCCAGCATTGCAAGGAAACCCTCAAAAAAGAGGTGTTTGTGTTCGTGTATATACAACAACACCTAAAAAGCCAAACTCAGCTTTGAGAAAAGTCGCAAGGGTAAGATTGTCAAATGGCTATGAAGTAACTTGCTATATCCCAGGAATCGGTCACAACTTACAAGAACACTCTATTGTCCTTGTTAGAGGCGGAAGGGTTAAGGACTTACCGGGTGTAAGGTACAAAATTATTCGTGGTGCTCTTGATGCTGCTGGTGTTAAAGATAGAAAACAATCAAGGTCGAAGTACGGTGCTAAGAGACCAAAACCAGGTCAAGCTGCTGCAGCAACTGGAAAGAAAAAGTAATTAATATTTAAGGAGAGGTAAAAAATGCCAAGAAAAGGACCAGTTAAACCAAGAGAAATAATGCCAGACCCAATTTATAGAGATGTTTTGGTACACAAGTTAATCAATAAAGTTATGGTAGATGGCAAAAAGTCAAAAGCAGAAAAGATAGTTTACGGTGCTATGCAGATTTTAGCTGAAAAAACCGGCGAACAACCGTTAGAAGCTTTACACAAGGCTATAGAAAATTTAAAACCAATGTTAGAAGTTAGACCAAGAAGAGTAGGTGGTGCTACTTATCAAGTTCCTATGGAAGTTCCTCCAAGAAGGCAAGTATCTTTGGCATTAAGATGGTTGGTTGAGGCTGCAAGAAACAGAAGCGGTAGAGGAAATTATACAATGTTGGAAAAATTATCAAATGAATTATTAGATGCATACCACAATAGAGGAAACGCAATTAAGAAAAAAGAAGATACTCACAGAATGGCTGAAGCAAATAAAGCTTTTGCACACTATAAATGGTAATCAAAATTAGAATTAAATCAAATCAGAATTTTGGAGGAAAATAAAAAATGCCAAGGCAAATACCAATTGAAAAATTAAGAAATATAGGAATAGTAGCCCACATAGACGCCGGAAAAACAACAACAACAGAGAGAATTTTATTTTACACTGGAAAAACTTACAAAGTTGGTGAAGTCCATGAAGGTGCTGCTACCATGGACTGGATGGAACAAGAAAAAGAAAGAGGTATCACAATTACAGCAGCAACAACGGCAGCTTACTGGAAGGGATATCAATTAAACATAATTGACACTCCAGGGCACGTTGACTTTGGTGTTGAAGTAGTCAGGTCTATGAAAGCCCTTGACGGTATTATTTTTGTTTTTGCTTCGGTTGAAGGCGTTCAGCCACAATCAGAGGCAAACTGGCGATGGGCTGACAGGTTTGGAGTTCCAAGAATAGCATTTGTTAACAAAATGGATAGAGTAGGTGCAAACTTTTTCGGCGTTTACGAAGACATGAAGAAGAAGCTCGGAACAAACCCTGTCCCTATCCAAGTACCGATTGGTGCTGAAGATAACTTTAAAGGTGTTGTTGACCTTTTTAAAATGAAGGCTATCGTTTGGGAAGGCGATGAGCTTGGTGCTAAATTCGAAGAGAAAGAAATACCGGCAGAAATTGTAGATTTAGCGCAAGAATGGCGTGAAAAAATGATTGAAGCTATTGTAGAAACAGATGAATCCTTGATGGAAAAGTACTTCGCCGGGGAGGAAATACCGGTTGAAGACCTAAAAAAAGCATTAAGAAAAGCAACAATAGAAAGAAAGCTTGTTCCGATGCTTTGCGGAACGGCATTTAAAAATAAAGGTATTCAACCATTGTTAGATGCAGTGATAGACTTCTTACCTTCTCCTGTAGATGTTCCTCCTGTAAAAGGAACTAATCCAAATACCGGCAAAGAAGAAGAAAGACATGCATCAGATGATGAACCTTTATGTGCGCTAGCATTTAAAGTTATGGCAGACCCTTATGCAGGACAGCTGACTTACTTTAGAGTTTACTCCGGTTCATTAAAAGCCGGTCAGACTGTTTATGTTTCAAACAAAGGCAAGAAAGAGAGAATTGGTAGAATCTTAAGAATGCATGCTAACCAAAGAGAAGAGATTTCAGAAGTTTATGCTGGAGATATTGCAGCTGCTGTTGGTATAGATGCAACTACCGGTGACACACTTTGTGATGAAAAAGCACCTATTATTCTTGAAAAGATGGAATTCCCAGAGCCGGTTATTGCGATGGCTATAGAACCAAAAACAAAATCAGACCAGGAAAAGTTGTCTCAAGTTTTAAATAAATTTATGAAAGAAGACCCAACGTTTAAAGTTTCTGTAGACCCGGAAACAAATCAAACATTGATCCACGGAATGGGTGAGCTACACCTTGAAATCATAATAGATAGAATGAAAAGAGAGTATAAACTCGAAGTTAACGTAGGTAAACCACAAGTTGCATACAAAGAAACTATCAAGAAAAAAGCAACTGCAGAAGGTAAATTTATAAGACAGTCTGGTGGTAGAGGACAATACGGTCATGTTTGGATAGAAATAGAACCAAACCCAGAAAAAGAATATGAGTTTGTTGATAAAATCGTTGGTGGTGTAATACCAAAAGAATTCATCCCGGCAGTAGATGAAGGTATTAGAGAAGCAATGAACCAAGGTGTCGTAGCAGGCTATCCTGTTATAAACGTAAAAGCTACACTCTTTGATGGTTCTTTCCACGAAGTTGACTCGTCTGAAATAGCGTTCAAAATAGCTGGTTCTATGGCGTTTAGAGATGCTATGAAAAAAGCAGACCCAGTGTTGTTAGAGCCAATCATGCACGTTGAAGTAGATACACCCGAAGAATACATGGGTGATGTAATGGGAGACCTTAACAGAAGAAGAGGAAGAATCCTTGGAATGGAGAAGAAGGGAAACACTGTGACTATTAAAGCAGAAGTTCCATTGGCAGAAATGTTTGGATATGCTACAGACCTTAGATCTCTTACCCAAGGTAGAGCAACGTTTGTAATGACATTTGAAAGATATGAAGAAGTTCCAAGACATATTGCTGAACAAGTTGCAGGACAAAGAAATAAAGCTAACGCTTAAAAATATTTAGGAGGTAAAAATAAATGGCAAAAGAAAAATTTGTAAGAGGAAAAGAACACTTAAACGTAGGAACAATAGGGCACGTTGACCACGGAAAAACAACATTAACAGCAGCAATCACATACGTACAAAGCAAAAAAGGATTAGCAAAATTTGTTGGATATGGAGACATAGATAAAGCTCCAGAAGAAAGAGAAAGAGGAATTACAATCAATATCACACACGTAGAATATGAGACAGAAAAAAGACACTATGCACACGTAGACTGTCCAGGACACGCAGACTACATAAAGAACATGATCACCGGTGCAGCACAAATGGATGGAGCGATCCTTGTAGTATCAGCGGCAGATGGACCAATGCCACAAACAAGAGAACACGTACTCCTTGCAAGACAAGTTAACGTACCATACATCGTAGTATTCTTAAACAAATGTGACATGGTAGACGACCCAGAACTGATAGACTTAGTAGAAATGGAAGTAAGAGAACTGCTAAGCAAATATGACTTTCCAGGAGATGAAGTGCCGGTAATAAGAGGGTCAGCACTTGGAGCATTAAACGATGACCCAAAATGGTTTGCATCAGTAGAAGAGCTATTAAAAGCAATGGATGAATATATACCAACACCTCCAAGAGAAACAGACAAACCATTCTTAATGGCAGTAGAAGACGTATTCACAATAACAGGAAGAGGAACAGTAGTAACAGGAAGAGTAGAGAGAGGAACATTAAAAGTAGGCGATGAAGTAGAGATAGTAGGACTATCAGAAGAGAAGAAGAAGACAGTAGTAACAGGAATCGAGATGTTCAGAAAACAATTAGATGAAGCAATAGCAGGTGACAACGTAGGAGTACTACTAAGAGGAATCACAAAAGATGAAGTAGAAAGAGGACAAGTATTAGCAAAACCGGGAACAATCACACCTCACAAGAAATTTAAAGCACAAGTATACGTATTAAGCAAAGAAGAAGGTGGAAGACATACACCATTCTTCTTAGGATACAGACCACAGTTTTACATCAGAACAGCAGATATAACAGGAACAGTAATAGGGTTACCGGAAGGACAAGAGATGGTAATGCCTGGAGATAACGTAGAGTTAACGGTAGAGTTAATGGTGCCAGTAGCTATGGAAGAGCAAATGAGATTTGCGATAAGAGAAGGTGGAAGAACAGTAGGTGCTGGCGTTGTTACTAAAATACTTGAATAATTGTGAGGAATAGAAGATGCAGGAGAAAATTAGAATAAAGTTAAAAGCTTTTGACCATAAAGTTTTAGACCAATCTGTAAAACAAATTGTTGATACTGTTAAAAGAGGCGGTGGACTAGTAAAGGGTCCTATCCCTTTACCTACAAGAAGAAGAGTTTGGTGTGTACACAGATCGCCACACAAGTTTGAACAATCAAGAGAACATTTTGAAATGAGAATTCATAAAAGACTTATAGAAATTGAAAATGCAACACCTCAAACTATAGAGGCTTTAATGGACATAAGCCTTCCGGCCGGTGTTGAAGTTGAAATTAAACTAAGTTAAAAGGAGAGATGGCAATGCCAAAAGGCATAATTGGAAAAAAAATAGGAATGACGAGAGTTTTTGTTAACGGAAAGGCAATTCCTGTAACAGTTATACAAGCTGGACCTTGTAATGTTGTTTACACAAGGACTCAGGAAAAGGATGGGTATAATGCAGTTGCTTTAGCCTTTGGAGAAAGAAAAGAGAAAAATACTCCAAAGCCATTACTTGCAATTTTTAAAAAAGCTAATATAAAACCTGCAAAAGTTATTAAGGAATTTCCTTTAAAAGATGGAGAAACTGTAGAACTTGGACAAGAGATTAGAATTGAGAATGTTTTTGAAAAAGGTGATTTAGTAGATATTACAGGTAAATCAAAAGGTAGAGGTTTTACCTCTGTAATGAAAAGATGGGATTTTGCAGGATTTCCTAAATCTCATGGTCATAGATATCATAGAGCTGTAGGTTCTATCGGTTGTAGAACAGAACCGGGTAGAGTTTGGAAGACAAAGAGAATGGCAGGACATTACGGTAATGAAACAGTAACAGTCCTTGGTCTTGAAGTTGTTGATATTATTCCGGAAAAAAATGTAATATTGGTAAAAGGGTCTGTACCCGGTGCTCCAAATTCAATTGTATTCTTAAAACAAAGTGTAATAGCTAATAGAAGAAAAGGAAAATTAAAATTAGCAAAATCAAAAGCAATGTATGCTTAAACTCTACGAAAGAGGTGAATTAGATGGAATTTAATGTAGTTAATAATAAAAATGAAGTTGTCGGAAAAGTAAATTTAAAAGAAGATATATTTAAAACAGAAGTAAATCAAGGTACAGTTTGGGAAGTAATTAAATGGCACCTTGCATCTAAAAGAGCCGGAACGGCAAGCACAAAGACAAGGGCTGAAGTTGCAGGCTCCAACAGAAAAATTTATCCACAAAAAGGAACCGGTAGAGCAAGACATGGTGATAGAAAAGCAAACATCTTTGTGGGTGGTGGGGTTGCTCACGGACCACACCCAAGGGATTATTATTTTGCCCTACCTAAGAAAGTAAGAAGAAAAGTATTAAAAGGTGTTCTTACTTACAAGTTAAATAACAACGAATTGATAGTCGTTGAAGACTTTAACTTTGAAGCACCTAAAACTAAAAACGCTATAGAAGTATTAAAAAGCTTTGGTTTAGAAAACTCAAAAGTTTTATTGGTTTTACCGGAAAAATTAGAAAATGTTATCAAATCCTTTAGAAATATCCCAAAAGTAAAAATATTACTTGCAGAAGGTATAAACTCTTACGATGTTTTAAACAATGATAAAGTAATTATATTTAAGTCTGCATTAGAAAAGATTCAAGAGAGGTTGGCACAATGAAAACCATCTATGACATTATAATTAGACCTGTTCTTACAGAAAAAGCTGTAAAAGACAATGAAAAAAATAATACTTTAACTTTTGAAGTCGATATGAACGCAAGCAAAACAGAAATTAAAGAAGCGGTACAAAAGATTTTCAACGTAAAAGTTAAAGAAGTAAGAACTTTGATAGTTAAGCCAAAACCAAAAAGATTTGGCTTCAGGTCCTCTGGATACAAGAAAGCATGGAAAAAAGCTATCGTAAAAGTAGAGTCTGAAAAACCAATCAATATAGCTGAATTAGTATGAGGTGATAAAAAATGGGTGTTAGAAAATTAAAACCAGTAACAAACGGAACAAGGCATGCAATTTTATATGATTTTGCTGAAATTACAAAGTCAGAACCGGAAAAATCATTAGTTGAGCCGCTTAAAAAGCATGCAGGAAGAAATAATCAAGGTAGAATCACTGTAAGACACAGAGGTGGCGGTCATAAGAGATTATACAGAATCATAGATTTTAAAAGAGACAAATGGGGAATTCCTGCAAAAGTTGCGGCGATTGAGTATGACCCAAACAGAAGTGCAAGAATCGCTCTTTTACACTACTTGGATGGGAAAAAAGA
>NZ_ABZS01000036.1 GCF_000173615.1 Sulfurihydrogenibium yellowstonense SS-5
AAAGAAAAACATGAGACTCTTCACCGGCGACATAATGACAGTTTGGATTTTTTGAACATCCTCTACAAATTCTTGACTTTCTTCCAATTAAAATGCATATTAATATAAAACGCATATTAATATAAAACAAAAAAGCGAGGACCTATATGCATAATTTTTCAGTTGAACATGTTTTATCAATTTTAAAAACAAATATTAAGGGTTTGTCACAAAAAGAAGCAAAAGAAAGATTAAAGATATATGGACTCAACGAAATAGAAGAAAAAGAAGAAAGTAAGTTAAAGATCTTTCTTAGACAGTTTACAAGTCCTTTTATAATCATACTTATGGTAGCTGGTTTATTAGCTATTTTCTTTGGAGACTTAAAAGATGGCTTAGTCGTTTATGGACTTTTGCTTATAAATGGATTTATAGGTTTTTATCAAGAAATAAAAGCTCTTGCTTCAGTAAAAGCGTTGAAAAGCCTAACTTTACCTACTGTAAGAGTTTTAAGAGATGGTAAAGAAGTTGAAATAAATATAAAAGAATTAGTTCCTGGAGATATAGTTTTACTTTTTGAGGGAGATGTTGTACCTGCAGATATTAGATTGATAGAATCAGTTGGTCTCATGGTAGATGAAGCTATTTTAACCGGAGAATCAATTCCTGTTGAAAAAAATGCCGGCGTTATTCTTAATCAAGATGCACCTGTTCATGAAAGAATAAATATCTTATTTAAAGGAACAACCATAGTTAGGGGAAAAGCTATTGGTGTTGTTTTTGCTATAGGAGAAAACACAGAGTTGGGAAAGATTGCAAAAAGAATGCAAGAAAAGCCACCAGAAAGCCCATTAACAAAAGCATTGGGAGATTTTGGAAAAAAATGGATATTCGCGTTGATCTTAATTTTAACTTTTCTTGTAATTATTGGAATTTTGCAAGGCAGAGAAGCTAAAAGTCTTGTATTTTTTGCAATTGCACAGTTAATTTCTGCTGTTCCGGAAGGATTGCCAATAGTTGTAACGATTGCCTTGGTTGTTGGTGCTATCAGATTATCAAAAGAGAAAGTTCTTGTAAAACATCTACCAGCAGTTGAAACTCTCGGTAGTGCAACGTATATATGTTCGGATAAAACCGGAACTATAACAGTTGGAAAGCTTAGAGTAGAAGATTATGTGCCTTATGATAAGGAAAAACTTTATTTAGCTGCTGCTTTGTGTAATGATGCTGAAATTTATGATGGAAAAGAAAAAGGAGACCCATTAGAGATTTCTTTACTTTACTGGTTAGAAAAAGAAGGGGTAGATTGGAATTATTTAAGAAATAAATATGAAAAAATATGGGAGCATCCTTTTGACACAAAGTTAAGACTTATGGCTGTCGTCGTTAAATCAGATGTGGGTATAGAACTATACATAAAAGGAGCTTTGGAAAGCCTATCTACCATGTGTGAATCTGCTTGCCCTGAAGAAGTTTTTAAAAACCATGATAAATTAGCTGAAGAGGGGTTGAGGGTTTTAGCTTTTGGATACGCTAAGCTTGATAAAGTTCCAGAAAGCATAAAAGATGTAAAAATAAACTTAGTAGGTCTTGTCGGATTTTTAGACCCACCAAAAGAAGGGGTAAAAGAATCTGTTGAGATGGCAAAAAATGCAGGTATTAGAGTAATTATGATTACAGGAGATAACCTTTTAACTGCCAAAGCGATAGCTAAAATGGTAGGTATATTTTCTGATGGAAATATAGCCATCGAGGGAAAAGACCTTGAAAAATACTCAGACGAAGAGCTTTATCGATATTTAAAAAATATAACAGTAGTAGCAAGGGCTACACCGGAGGATAAATATCGTATAGTAAAAGTTTTACAATCAAATAAAGAAATTGTAGCGGTTACAGGGGATGGAGTTAATGATGTTCCGGCTTTAAGAGTTGCAGACCTGGGAGTCGCTATGGGTTCCGGTTCACAGGCAGCCAAAGATGCAGCAAAAATGATTATAACTGACAACAATCTTTCCATTATCGTAAACGCAGTAAAAAGTGGAAGACTTATAACAAAAAATATTTCAAAAGTAATAAGATACTTATTATCAACAAACCTATTTGAACTTACTTATAACTCCTTAGCAATATTAATGGGTTTACCGCTACCACTATACGCTACTCAAATACTTTGGATCAACTTAGTAACAGATGGTGTTCAAGATAAAGCCTATCCTTTTACAAAGTATGAAGGCGACCCGATGAAGGAAAAACCTAAAAGACCAGAAAAAGCCTTCACCGGAAAAGAGCAATTTATAAATATTGCTTATAATGGCTTGATAATGGGACTTTCTCATTTCTTTTTGTTCAAATATTTGTTAAATATATATTCTTATGAAGTTGCTTTAACTATAAGTTTTATATCGGCTGTAATTTCTCAATGGTCAGTTGGAATACAAGAAATAGGAGAAAAGCCATTTTTTAAAAATCCTATTGAGTATATAAAGCTAAATCCATACATCTATTTAGGAATCTTTATTGGAGCTATTCTACAAATAATTGCAATTAGCTTAATACCGCACTATTTCCATGCTGTCAAACTTACAATGAGTGAACTACCATATATTTTTATAATTCCTTTTATAACATTCATTATGATAGAGTTAAGAAAATGGATTAGCTATTTAAAGTCAGCAAAATAAATTTTTTAACTGTACCTTGGTAATCGAATAGGCAAGCCAACACAAGCTTATTTTACGTGAGAACGTGAAACGTGAGATGTGAGACGTTAGAGATTGGTTTATCAATATCTTAGTGATTTTTATCTGATTGCTTAGTAAGGGTGTTCCAAAATTTTTGTAAACTTACCTTTCCGTCATCCTGAGGCCGAAGGCCGATGGATCTCCTTTTTAATTTTTTGACTTGAAAAGAAAAATATGAGATTATTCGCTTCGCTCAGAATGACAATGTGGATTTTTGGAACAGTCTCGATTGCTTAGTAGCTTGGTGAGATGATTTGGCAGTCAGTAATGCTAAAGTATTGGTAATGAGATTTTATTTTTTAATATTTGAATTAAGTTTGTGTAGTGATAGCTTAAAAGAGATTTTTTGAAAAGTGGTTGTAAGTATTTATTGAATAAAATTTTTTGATTTTAAAATTTTTAGTACTTAAGTTATTGTTGATTTAAAATTTTTTGTTTTAGATTTTTTTAAATCGACAAGTTAAAGAGTGGTATTTGCAGCGGGCTTCTGAGTTTGTGGTTTTCAGTAGTTGGCTTGTGATGGGAAGTTAAAGGATAAAATATGATAATATATTTTCTGTATATCTATATTTTCTGTATATCGAGGTTTGCTGCAAAAAACTTCAACTTGCGGATTTTTTTAAAAATTTGATATAATGTTTTATACATTGGTAATTGAACAAGATTTTTACGATTTTATTTTTGAGTTAAAAGTTGACGGGTTATTAGCCTACCTATGAGGAATTGAAACCCATTAGCGACAGATTTATCATAGATGCTTCATCTATGTTATTAGCCTACCTATGAGGAATTGAAACCGGATAGGGAATGTTGCGTATCCGCTATTGATGTCAGTTATTAGCCTACCTATGAGGAATTGAAACTGATGACATTTAATTTTACTACAACCATGCACCGTTGGTTATTAGCCTACCTATGAGGAATTGAAATGCATTAAACTCAAATCTGATTACTCCACTTTTCCGACAATCCTACCTGAAAACCTTAGTCAAAATAATCTCGTTCTTGAATCATAACTCTTTATGACTATATTTAAACTCTAATAAATCTTATAAAGGATTAAGATGGACTTAAAAGGAAAAAACGCTTTAATTACAGGTGGTTCTAAAAGGATTGGCAGGGATATTGTTTTAGGTCTTGCCGAGCATGGCTGTAATGTACTGATTCATTATAACTCTTCTAAAGAAGAAGCTGAAAAAGTATTACAGCAAGCAAAAAGTTTTGGAATAAAAGCAGAAATTATAAGAGCGGATTTACTTGATGAAAATCAACTTATAAGTTTAGTAAATCAATCACTTAATATTTTTGGACACATAGACATTCTAATAAACAACGCATCAATCTACTACAAAAAACCATTAGAAGAAGCTACCTTTGAAGATTTAGAAATTTTTTACAAGATACATATAAAAGCACCATTCTATTTGTCAAAGGAATTTGGAAAAATTATGTATGAAAGGAAAGAGGGAAGAATTATAAACATAATAGATTATTCAGCTATTCTTCCTTACAAAGATTTTACACCTTATAGCATTTCAAAAGGTGGAATGATTACTATGACAAAAGCATTTGCAAAAGAGTTTGCACCATACGTACTTGTAAATGGAATACTACCTGGTCCAATCATACCGGCAGATGGTTTAGATGACATAGAAAAGCCACTCCAAAAGACACTAATTAAAAAATGGGCGGGTGGAAAAGAAGTCTTTAAAGCTGTAAAATATTTAATAGAAACTGATTTTACAACAGGAGCTTTAATTCCTGTAGAAGGAGGAAGGTTAATATTTTAGATTACATAATTTTTCTTGGCACTGGCGGTGGTAGAACTGTAGTATTTAGACAGTTAAGGCATTCTGGAGGAATGTGGCTTCATTTCGCCGGTAAAAACATACTGATAGACCCAGGACCTGGAAGCTTAATCAGAATCTTTGAGAGAGGGTTAGAGCCAAACGATTTAAACGCAGTAGTTTTATCCCATAGACATTTAGACCATGTAGCAGATATAGCATCTGTTGTAGAGTCTGCCACAGATAGCAATAAAAATAAATTAGATTTATTACTTGCTCCAATAGATGCAGTAGATGGAGATGACCCAGTTGTTTTAAAATACACAAAAAAAGGCTTTAAAAAAATTGAGATTACAGAGCTTGGAAAAATCATTGAATACGAAAACATAAAAATAAAACCCTTAATCAAGCATATACACCCGGGCGCAGATACCTACAGCTTACAGTTTGAATATAACAACAAAATTTTTATATATGTAGCTTGTGGAAGATTTTACGAAGATATGTTATACGCATACCCAGAAAATCCCGATATTATGGTTTTTAACACTACATTTGTAAAATCCAATTTAAACTATTATCATCTTTCTGCCGAAGATGTAGAAAGGATAATCGAAAAAGTAAAGCCTAAACTAACTATTTTGACCCATTTTAGTTTACAGATGTTAAGATATACACCTTTTAAAATTGCAAAAGAGATGTCAGACAGAACAGGCTTAAAAGTAATAGCTGCGTATGATGGATTAAAAGTAGATTTTTAGGAGTGTATAGTTGAAAGGTATAATCGTTGGCGGTGGAATTATAGGACTTTCAATAGCAAGAGAATTGAACAAATTAGGTTATGAAATTACGATTTTAGAAAAAAATTTACTTGGAAGAGGAGCATCATGGGCAGCTGGTGGTATGCTTGCCCCTCAAGCAGAAGGATTAACCGGGGATTTTCTAAATTTTTCTGTTGAATCCAGAGAGATGTATAAAGAATTTGTACAGCAAATTGAAAAAGAAACAGGATATGAAGTTTCATACTATGAATGTGGAATTGTTTGTCCTGCTTTTTCAGAAAAAGAAATGGAAAATTTATTCAAAAGAGTAGATTATTACAATAAATTAGGTTTAGAGTCGAAAATTCTTACTCGTCAAGAAATTTTAGATATGGGAATTAAAATCTCAAATTTTGTTATCGGTGGAGCTTTTTTCCCACATGATAAACAGGTTGATAATAGAAAGCTTGTTGTGTCGTTGGTTAAATATGCAAAAAATTCTAATATAACTGTAAAAGAGCTTACAGAAGTTAAATTTATAGAAGTTAATAATGGAATATTTCAAAGAGTAGTTACAAACAATGGGACTTTCGAAGCAGATTTTTGTGTTTTGGCTGCAGGAGCTTGGTCGGGCGAACTAGAACCTATTAAAGTTTTCCCAATCAAAGGACAGATGTTATCATTCAAAACAAAAATTAAAAACGAAATTTCAAAAATCTTATATAGCAGTAGAGCTTATATAATTCCAAGAAAAGATAGCAATTTAGTTGTTGTTGGTGCTACACAAGAAAATGTCTTTTTTAAAGAAGGAAATACGGTATCTGGTATATTTTTATTACTTAAAGGTTTGTTAGAAACTTTACCATCTACAAAAGACTATGAAATCACAGAAACTTGGTATGGATTTAGACCAGCAACTCCCGATGGTCTTCCTATTCTTGGAAAATCTGAGATAAAAAATTTATACTATGCTACAGGACATTATAGAAATGGAATATTGCTTGCTCCAATTACAGCAAAATTGATAACCCAATTGATTCATAAAGGAGAAGAATCGCCTTATTTAAAAATGTTTGATTTCAGCAGATTTTATATAAAAGAGGAATGAAATTATGAAGGTAAAGGATTATATTGAAAGTGGATTGAAGAATTTTGTAGAAGTTGCCCCTTCAGATTACAAAGAAATTGGTAAATTTAAAAGCGGTAGTCATGTAGTTAGTTTTTATATTAAAGAAGAAAATGATAAAATTACTGATGTTAAATTCAACTCATCAAAAAGATGTAAAAAATTGCTTGCAGTTGCTGATTATGTTGCAGAGATAATAAAACAAAAGGGTAAAGTTGAGTTTAAAGATGAAGAGGTGTTAGAATTTTTTAAAGATGAAAAAGAAATAGAGAAAGTTAAAGATAGATTAGAGATCGTCAAAAAGGTATTAAACAAGTAAGTTAAGCGAGAAAATAGTATAGAAGTTATACATTAAGAAAAATATATATTTGGATAAAACAGTGAAAATATAATATACTCGGTTTATAATGCTATAAAAGAAGCGAGAGAGGGTGTTAATCGGTACATAGGGATTTATAACAGTCAAAGGATACGTTCAAGAATTTAATAAAAAGAAATTACTCTAAAGGCTGTTTTAAATTTTAACTAAGCTTAAAATTGATTAACCTTTTAATCATTATTCTGCAGCCGGCGTAGGATCTCCTGTTATTGTTTCCTTCCTTTTAAAACACATTAAAACATGAGATCCTTCACTTCGTTCAGGATGACAAAGAACGACCCAATGGTGTCATTCTGAGCGTTAGCGAAGAATCTCATTTTTCCTTATTTTAAAAGAGAAGATCCTTCGGACTTACGGCCTCAAATGAGAGGCAAGAATAAACTCATTTCAGGCACACATTAATTGCTTATAAATTTTGCAATATCTTTGACACCTTACAATTTAAAAACTAATCCTCTTCTACCGTGCTAAAATTTTTAATTTTCCATCCGGTCAAGTTATTGGACCTTCTTGAAAAGAAAGAAACATCCCAAATATTTTGCTTTTCAATATTAAAATAAGCTGGTAATTTCCCATAGGTAGATTTTACTATATTTTGTTTACTGCCGGATTTTAGTTGATTTAAAATCTTTTCAAAAGTTTTATTATTGTTAATATTTGATTTGATTGAAGTTTTTACCTTTCTTATACCTCTTACAAAGCTATAATGTCCGTCTTCCTCTGTCCATGTATTTAATGGAATAGCTACATCACAAACCAACGCAAGCCCATCTTCGAAAGGAGTTAATATTATTTTCTTTTCTAAAGTCATTAAAATCTCTTTTAACTTATCTTCTTCTAAAAATTCTGCTAAATCTTCACCAAAAAGAATGATGTTTTTGATTTCCTCACTTTCAATTTTTGAAATAATATCCGGCAAGTAGCTAAGATTTTCTACAATATTTATTATTCCAAAACCATTTGGATAAGGCGGAATCAATAAGATTTTATTTTGCATTTGCGATTGAACTTCTTTAAGTTTTTTTCCAAACCTGTAAGCATCTTCTCCGTAGAAATAGTTAGAATATACTATAATCTCACTGCCATCTACATTTTCAATAAGTTTTTCAATGATTTGTTCACCTTCTGCATCTATTATAAGTGGATACAGTTTTTTTAATCTTTCTACTTGTGGAGAAATTGCAATGACTTTTTTATTCATGTAGTATGTGATTACAGGATTTGTATCGGTGATGTCATTTCCAACTACTATCCATTTTTTAGCATTTTTTAACTCTTCTTCAGATGGCGGTGTATATTCTCCAAATCCTTCTAAAAGCGGCAGTAAATCTAATGTTATTGTTGATGTAATATATGCTCCAGATTTAGAAGCAATTTCATTTATCTTTTGCAGGTTCTCATTTGATAAATACGGAGATACAACAATAACAGTTTGAGATGGCTTTTCATTTAATAGGTCAATAACTTCTTGCAAAGCATCATCAAAGGAAGAATAATTATTGTTTATTTTTGGATATTTTAGTCTATTTGTATTAAAGCTGTCATATCCAAGATAAGGCTTTGCACATATTTCAAGCTCTGCTGTACTTCTTATTCTGTGTATTTTTTTATCATCATGGTCTATCACAACAGGACAGCCAAGGGAGCAAAAACTGCAATGAGTGTATGTTTCTTTTAATAGCCAAGGTCTTGCATTAAATTTAAACGGCTTAAATAAAATAGCTCCAACCGGACATATATCTACACAAAGACCACACATTTCGCAGGTTGATGTATCCATAGGTTTTAAAGCCGGTGAGATTAGTATCTCAAACCCTCTTTCTATTTGAGTAATAGAATGAGATTTGTTTATGTTATCGCAAACGCTCACACACTTCATACATAAAACACATCTATTTGATACATACTCAAGATAATCACTTTCCCAATCTTCTTCCGGTCTTATTTTTTCAAAGGGTGTTATTGGTAGTATATTATGCTGTGGTCCCCAGTAGGTCCCCCAGTTTTGTAAATCACACTCTCCGGCTTTATCACATATTGGACAGTCAAGCGGATGTCTTGTAAAGAGCATTTCAAGTATAAATTTTCTATCTTCTTTTACTTTTTCATTCTCAGTCTCTATTTCCATCCCATCATATACATAACTTCCACATGCAATGATGCTTCTCTTTGCTTTAACATCATAAACCAAACACATTCTACATCCGCCAAAGATTGGCAGTTTTTCATGATAACAGAAGGTTGGAATCAATTTATAAATTTTTTTTGCAGCTTCCAAAACGGTTGTATTCTTAGCCACAGAAACTTCAATTCCATCGATCTTTATGTTAACTAAATCCATCATCTTACAGCTCACCTAATTTTGATAAGATAATTTCTTAATTTATTTCACTAAACATTTGTACAAGCTAATATTATCCTTAAAATTGTATATAAATTCAAGCTCTTTTAAGAGTGCTTTAAATTTCAGCCAAGTCCAGAAATTAATTAACCTTCTGTTCGTAATACTGCGGCCTTGGTAAGAATGTCTGTCCATTTTTACCTGTCAATTATTCATTGAGACAGTTTCAAAAATCCACATCGTCATTCTGAGCTTTAGCGAAGAATCTCATTTTTGTTTATTTTTAAAAAAAAGAGATTCTTCGGCTTTACAGCCTCAGGATGAGACGGAAAGGTAAGCTTACAAAAATTTTGAAACACCCTTAAAGCTACCTTTACTTTCACAAAATAATAGAATTTTATCCTTTACTCCTCAATTTTTCCTAACGCTCCATTCTTTTTGTATTTATAGAATTTTTGAAATAGGTTAAAAAAATTTAACGTAGTTTTAATAAAAAATAAAGATTTTAGTGTTATATTCCTACTATAAAAAACTGTTAATTAGGTGGTGTATCGTGAATTTAGATTTTGACAACAGAGAAATTTCTCAAGCTTCCAGTGATGAGGATCATGATTTTACGCTTAAAACAATAGCTAATAAGACCCCTTTTATTTATGGAGACACAAATGCTTTGGAAGCTTACTACATTATTATTCAAAATAGCACGACTAATATTATCCCTGTTGTAGACCAGGATCTTAGAGTTATAGGGCAGATACAAAGAATCAGGTACATAGAAAATATTTATTTCGGTAGGTTTGGTTATGGAATATATCTAAACGCTAAAAAGAAAGTAAAAGATATTATGGAACAGCCCGATATAATCTTTGATGTGAATACAAAAGCAGAAAAAGTAGCATTAAAAATAAACAACAGAGAAGAATTTAGAAAACACGATGATATTATAGTCGTTGAAGATAATAAATATTATGGTACTGTTAAAGTTCATGACTTGATGGAGCTTTTAACCAAAAGAATGCTTCAATTAGCAAGAGATTTAAACCCTTTAACCGGTTTACCAGGAAACTGGGCTTTAAGAAAGTATATTGAAGAAAGAATTCAAAGAGGAGATTCTTTTGATGTTATTTATTTAGATGTTGATAATTTTAAGCCTTATAACGACCACTACGGATTTATGCTTGGTGATAAAGTAATCTATATTATTGGCGAGATTTTAAAAAGAGTAAAAACAAAATTTAATAATGTTAAGCCTTTCCATTTGGGTGGAGATGATTTTATCGTAGTTGCACCATACCAAGAAGGAGAGAAAATATCAAGGTTAATAATAAATGCTTTTGAAACCTTTTTGCCAGACCTTCACGGAAGAGATTTTGAAGCAGGTTTTTATAAATCCATAGATAGAGATGGAAAAGTGAAAAGTTTTCCTCTATTATCTATAAGCTGTGCAATCGTCCCTGTAAAAGAAAACTCTATCAAAAATTTTGCACATTTAGCATCAGTGGCAGCAGAGGTAAAACACGCAGCAAAATCTTTGGCTAAATCTACTGGAAAATCTGTAATATTCGTTAACAGAAGAAAAATATAACAAAAAAGGAGTCTTTTAATGATAGATATTCTTAACCCTAAAAATTTAGATGTGTATTTTCAGCCAATAGTAGATAGGAAAAACATGAAAGTTGTAGGCTTTGAAAGTCTGATTCGTGGAATCAATAGAGAAAATGGAGAAATTCTGTCTCCAAAAATATTATTCGAAAAAGCTAAGAAGGATAAAATAGTAACAGAATTCGATAGACTTTGCAGAGAGCTTG
>NZ_ABZS01000035.1 GCF_000173615.1 Sulfurihydrogenibium yellowstonense SS-5
AATCCCTTTCAAACCCATCACTACACAAGCTTAAACCAAACATCAAAAAATAAAATTACATTACCAATACGTTAGCTTTACTGACTATCAAGTCATCTCACCAAGCAATCAAGCAATCAAATAAAAATCATTAAAATATTGATAAACCAATCTCTCACGTCTCACTTCTCACGTTTCACGCTCTCACGTCATATAAGCTTGTGCGGGCTAACCTATTCAATTGCCAAGGTACAGTTAAAAAATTAAAAAGCTAATATAAATATACAAAAAAATTTTTAACCTGTCAAGCGGAAATTGAAATTAAATTTAAAGATAATTAACAAAAATCAGATACTTCTTATTCTTAAGAATTTGTTATAATTTAGATAAAACAAAAATATCGGAGATGGTTTGAATGGAACTTATATTAGCGGTTATGTTTATCTTTTTTGCAGTGGTTATTTTTGCAGGAATCTTAGGCATGAAAGCTTCTAAGTAATTGTGGAAATTTATCTATTCTGCATCTTGCCTTTGCCTCAAAATCAAGGGATACTGCCACACCTTTTTCTTTAAACCTTTTATATCCAGTGTATGCTACCATCGCTCCATTGTCAGTGCATAAGTACATAGGTGGAAAATGAACTTCTAAATCTTTGAAATTTAAGAATTCTTCTCTAAGCTGAGAGTTTGCAGATACACCCCCAGCCACAACAACTCTATTTATTCCAAACTCTTTACATGCTAAAACTGTTTTCTTGACTAAAACATCAACAACAGCATTTTGAAAAGATTTTGCAATATCTTCTTGTTTGTAGATGCCTTTATTAATCTCTCTAATCACAGCAGATTTTAATCCGCTAAAAGAAAAATTATACTTATTTTCTTCATCATTTAATAAAGGTCTTGGAAATTTTATGACTTCCTTTCCTTCTTTTGCTAACTTGTCAATTATTGGACCACCGGGAAATCCAAGACCTAAAGCCCTTGCTACTTTATCATAGACTTCACCGACTGCGTCATCTAAGGTTCCGCCAAGATAGATATAATCTTCAAATTCTTTAACTAAAATTAGTTCCGTATGACCACCGGAAACTACAAGAGCTAAAAACGGATATTCAATTTCTTTTTTTATAAAGTTTGCAAATATATGAGCTTCTATATGATGAACCGGGATTAATGGCTTTTTTACAGAAAAAGACAAAGCTTTTGCACCGGAAACACCTGCAACAAGAGAAACTATAAGACCGGGCATAAAAGTAGTAGCGATAGCATCTATATCGGATAAAACTATATTTGCATCTTTTAGAGCTTTATCTAATACCGGTAAAAAGTTTTTTGTATGCTCCCTTGCTGCGATTTCTGGATAAACACCGCCAAATTGAGCATGAATAAGCTGTGATGACACAACGTTAGACAGTATACCTTTTTCGCTGTCGTATACCGCTACTGAAGTATCATCACAGGATGTTTCTATTCCAAGAACTATCATGTTAATTCATTTTTTTAGCAAAGTTTAGAATTTTAATTGCATTAACTGCAGCTTCCAATTGTGGGTCTTTTACTTCTGTCTCATCTTTTCTGCTTATTTTTGCTTCTCTCTCTGCTTTAGCTTTTGCCATCTCTTCTTCCTCCGTCATTTTAACAATAATATCCGGAGTAATTCCTTTGTTCATTATTAGATTTCCATTAGGTGTGTAATAGTGAGCAACGGTAAGCTTTATGCCAGAGCCATCTTGTAAGGGAATTAAAGTTTGAACTGAAGCTTTTCCAAAGGTTGTATCTCCTACGATTATAGCTCTTTTATGGTCTTTTAATGCACCTGTCAAGATTTCTGAAGCAGAAGCAGAGCCTTTATTTACAATGACAGCCATAGGAACGTCTTTTGGAACTATTGGGTCAGATTCTGAATAAAACTCCTCTTTATTCTTAGGGTCTCTTCCTTGTGTATATACGATAAGTTTGCCTTTTGGAATAAGCATGCTTGCTATAGAAACAGCAGATGTCAATAAACCACCAGGATTATTTCTTAAGTCTATTATTATACCTTCTTTGTTTTTAAATTGTTTTAAAGCTTTTTCAAACTCATCGGCCGAGTTTTCTTGGAATTGTGTTAATCTGATATAGCCAATTTTTCCGTTTTCAAGCTCTTTTGTTTTAACGCTTTTTACTTTGATTACATCTCTTACTATTTCAACTTTAAAAGGTTTATCTATTCCTTTTCTAAAAATGGTCAATGTAACTTTTGTTCCGGGCTGTCCTCTCATTTTTTTGACTGCTTGGAATAACGTCATCTTATCCGTAGGCTCGCCGTCAATTTCTATTATCCAGTCTCCGGGCTTTATTCCGGCTTTGAATGCAGGAGTATCTTCTATGGGAGAGACAACGATAAGTTTGTTATTTTCCATTGTTATTTCTATTCCAAGACCGCCAAACTCTCCTTGAGTCTCTGATGTAAACTCTTTAAACTCTTCCGGTGTAAAGAAAGTTGAATACGGGTCTAAAGATGATAACATTCCTCTTAACGAGCCATACAATAAATCCTTTGATTTTGGCTGTTCTACATAATTATCTTCAACTATTTTTAATACATCTGTATAAGTTCTAATTATCTGAACTTCATCTGAGTAATCTGTTTTAGGTTGGTTTTTTGAGTTTAGTCCAAAGCTCATGCCAGCGATAAAAATTAACATTACTCCTACGACGAGTGAAATCTTACTTTTCATCTTTACTCCTTTATTAAATTTAAAATTTTCATTAAATTTTAGTATATCATAGAAAGGTGGGAAGTAAGAGTAAAAGGTTAAGTAAGTTCTATAAAGAGTGTTCCAAAATTCTTGTAAGCTTGCCTTTCCGTGTCATCCTGAGGACGAAGTCCGAAGGATCTCTTTTTTAATTTTTTGACTTGAAAAGAAAAATATGAGATTCTTAGCTTCGCTCAGAATGACAGTGTGGATTTTTGGAACAGTCTCAGTGAAAAGTTTAATAAAATTACGAGATTCTTTGCCGGCTGCAGAATTACGATGAGGATTTTTATAAAGCAGCCTCAAGCAGCAAATAATGAGTGAAGTATGCAGACGATTCGCGAAACGCCTCTACTTACTTTTTAACTTTTTATCAATTTCTTTTCTCTAAATTTAATCAAATTTGTAATTGTAAAATTAACCCTTGGTAGATAGCCTACATTTTCACCAAGCTTTACAATAGCACCATTTAAAGCGTCTATCTCTGTTCTTTTACCGGATTTCAAATCATAATACATAGATGGGAAATGGTCTTTTGTTGGTGGGATTAATTTTTCATAAAACAATTTTTTATAATCTTCTGGGTTGTCAAAGTTCAGCCGTATGTTGTTTAACTTTGCCACTTGAAAGATTTCATCTATGATTAAATCCATTATTTCTTTTGTTTCTTTATTTTCTTTTAGCATTCCATAACTACACTCAAGCAACGCACCGAGAGGATTTAACGCACAGTTATAAAGTATCTTATCCCATAAAACTTTATATACATCCTTAGAAAAAGAAGCAGGAATGCCGGCATGTTTTATTGTGCAAACTACATTTAAAACTTCTTTGTCTTCCAATAGATTCTCCGGCTGTCCTATTCTTACATCATCTGCGTTTACAGTTATGTAAGCATGAAAAGGTTCAATTAATTTTGAGCCAAAAATCACTCTGCCAAGTAAAATTTTTGATTTGTCTATATATTTTGATGCTGTTTCGTAGTTTCCATAGCCGTTTTGGGTCAATAGTATTTTGGTTTTTGGTTTTATAAGTGGAAGTATCTTTTTTATAGTTTCTTCTGTATCAAAAGACTTAACGGCAACTATGATTAAATCAAAATCTATATCTTTTAAATCTTCTATGCCGGATGTTATTAAATCAAGCTTTGCTTTATGGTTGCCCCAAATTCCTTCAACGTGTAGAGTATTGTCCTTTACAAACTCTAAATGATAGTCTTTTACTAAGCCGTAAACATTATGCTTAGATTCTTTTAAAAAGGTGGCAAATACTGTTCCAACAGCTCCAAGTCCTACGACAAGGATATTTTTCATATTAGTTCTAAAAATCTTGCTATTTCTTCTAAGTTTGGTGGGAGTTCTACCGGTTTTTCGCTTGCTTTTATTACTGCGTCCGGGTCTTTAAGTCCGTTTCCTGTAAGTGTGCAGGTAATAACTTCTCCACCTTTAAATAAGCCTTTTTTAACAGATTTTATCACTCCTGCCACTGATGCAGCAGATGCCGGCTCGCAAAATACACCTTCCGTTGATGCTACAAGTTTGTAAGCATATAAAATTTCATCATCAGAGACTGCGTCTATAAAACCATTACTTTCTCTTGCTGCTTGTAGTGCTGGCTGCCAGCTGTAAGGATTGCCTATCTTAATTGCTGTTGCTATTGTTTGTGGATTTTTTATAGGAAATCCTTTTACAATTGGTGCTGCTCCTTCTGCCTGCCATCCTATCATTCTTGGAAGTTTTTTAACCTTTCCAAGCTGATGGTATTCTTTATATCCTTTCCAGTATGCTGTAATGTTTCCTGCATTACCAACGGGTATAAAATGAAAGTCTGGTGCTTCTTCAAGGAAATCGCAAATCTCAAATGCTGCTGTTTTTTGTCCTTCTATTCTGTAAGGATTTACAGAGTTTACAACTTCAACAGGATATTTTTCTCCTATTTCTCTAACAATTTCTAATGCATCGTCAAAATTTCCCATGACGGCTATTATTTTTGCTCCGTATACCATTGCTTGGGATAATTTTCCTATGGCAACGGCTCCTTTTGGAAGTAAAACGTATGTTCTCATTCCGGCTTTTGCTGCATAAGCTGCTGCAGATGCAGAAGTGTTTCCGGTAGATGCACAGATTACAGCTTCTTTTCCATTTTCTTTTGCTTTTGAAATTGCCATAGTCATTCCACGGTCTTTAAAAGAACCGGTTGGATTAAGTCCTTCATATTTTAGATAAATCTGTAAATTTAAGTTTGGTGCTATTTCTTTTGATAAATTGTCAGCCTTTATAAGTGGTGTGTTTCCTTCATGAAGTGTTATGATTGGAGTATTTTCATTAACCGGTAGATACTGTCTGTATGCTTCTATGATTCCTTTCCATTTACAACCCAAGAAAAAATGCCTCCTTTATTTTTTAAGATTGTTATTAAGCTCTTTCATCAACTCTTCCGTTATTGGACCTTCTGGGCTTCTTCTGATAAATTGCTGAACTACTGGGTCTGGATGGTTTTTAATCTCCTCAGGCGTTCCGATAGCATAAATAACACCTTTATGAATCATAGCTATTCTATCTGCAATGCTAAAAGCACTTTCAAGGTCATGGGTAACTACGATAGAAGTAACTCCAAGCTCATCTCTAAGTTTTAAAATTAATTTATCAATCATAGCAGAAGTTACAGGGTCAAGTCCGGAAGACGGCTCATCATACAGTATGATTTCCGGATTGTAAGAAATTGCCCGTGCAAGGGAGACTCTTTTTCTCATACCACCTGATAACTGAGAAGGATATAAATCTTCTACATCTTTTAAACCAACCAGCGCAAGCTTTTCTTTTGCAAGGTTGTATATATCCTTTTCCGGCATTTTTGTATTTTCTAAGTAGTAAAAACCTACATTTTCCCAAACTTTTAAACTATCAAACAATGCCCCTTCTTGAAATAGATAGCCTATTTTCTTTCTAAATTCTATTAATTCGGTATCCTTTAAAGATGTGATATCAACGTTATCGATATAGATTTTTCCCGATGTGGGTTTTAAAAGTCCGATGATGTGTTTGATAACGGTACTCTTACCGCTACCACTACCACCCATAATAACAAAGACTTCAGACTTTTTAACATCAAAGGATATATTCTTTAAAACTTCTCTATTTCCAAACTTTTTTGTAAGATTTTCAACCTTTATTTTCGTATCCATGCTAAACCTCATAAAAATTATAACATCTTTTTAAATAAAGTGAGAAAGTGAAAGGTTGGAAGGTAAGAGGCAAGAAAGTAATTTATTAAAAAATCTAATTACTAATAACTTTATATATTGTTCTTAATGTTAAGTTAGTTTAGTTGATGTGTTTTAAGAGATTTTATCGTTAACTTTGAAAATTTAAAGGACTTACGCATTAACTTAAAACTTTAATAGAAAAATCTTTGCTAATTAAGACAAAATACATAGGTTTTGCTCTACTATCTATTATGTACTGTCAATTCTTATATTGTCTTTGTACGATAGTTCATAAATTTTTCAGCACTATTTTAACAACTATTTGCTTTACCATAAAAAATGTTTTCTATATTCTTTTATACCTATAAAAAATAAAAATTTTGTAGAATTTTATATTTCTTGTTTTAGATAACAAAAGATTTAAGTGAACCATTTAATGCTTAACTTTAAAATAAAAGAATCTCAAAGGGAGAAAATGTCTCCCTTTTACAATAATAGTAATTACTTAAACGTCATTAAAAATTTAAAACTATTGATTTATCACCTGCATTTACAAAGCTTAAAAAAGTTGCAGCTCCAACTGGTTTTTCTACACCATCTATTAAATCATCGACCGTATAACCAAAAAGTGTCATTGCTGTCTGGCATGGATATAATTTTATCTCTAAATCTTTTGCTTGCCGGATTAGTTGCTCTAAGGATGGGACTTTATGCTTTTCCATCATTCCTTTCATCATAGATGTTGCAAAATCCATCATACCCGGCATTATTGTTAGTATCTGTGGCACAGAAACAGGCATAGGCATTGCCGGATTTCCTATCGGAGAAACTTTTAAATTTTTATGTTTTTCTTTATGAATTGCATTTAATCCATAAAAGCTGAAAAACATCCCTACTTCCATACCCATAGCTGCAGCTGTAGTCCCAATTATAAAAGCAGGCATAACTTTATCTAAGGTTCCACTTAAAACGATAATTCCAACTCTTGTAGCCATTTTTACTCCATATATAAAAATATATTTTCTATATTTATTATATTTATATGAATATTTATTTGAAAATGATATATATCATACTCTAATGATAACTTACAGTTGCTACCTTGACCAACCTTGAAATGTCATAAGAAAAAATAGCCATAATGATTTTCAAAACAAAGCCTGTAAAACTTATAACCCTAGCTTTTCCACCAAGATAAATACTTTTCAAACAGACTCTAAGATTTCTATTTTTTCCTTCTTATAACTTTCTCTTTTTCCTCGTCTTCACCTTCATGTCTTTTACTCCTTTTATCTCCCAATGGTCTAAAATTTATACCTTCCTCTTTAAGCCGATCTTCAATACCTTAGTTATTATGGCCTTTATTTCCTATTAACTTATCTTCTCTCTCCATGTAATTGAAAGACATGTGAGCTAAGTCTTCTAAATCATGGCAACTTCCAGAAGTTAATCAAAACTCACAAATAAAACTATTTTCATCCCAAACAATATGATGCTTTATTTTGTAAAAATCCATAGTATTAAGCATTCATACCTTGGGGTGAGAAATTAGCAGTTTTTATGAAATTTAAAAAGGAGATCCTTCGGACTTACGTCCTCAGGATGACGAGGAACTTCCGAATGATGTCATTCTGAGCGAAGTGAAGAATCTCCTACTTTTATTGAATTTCTCACCCGACATATTAAAATGAATGTTTCTTCGTTCATTATAACACCTCTATAGACTTTTTAAAGTTTTTCTATAGAAGGGCTTTTTAATTTATGATTTCTGTCAGGTATCAACTTGGGTTAATATATAATTATATATAATATCCTTGCAAAGAGTAACCAAAAAATTGAAAAAACTTATTAGCTATTTAGCCTAAAAAATAAGGAACATTGATTCTCTATCTTTTTAGAACAAAGGAGGCGGATAAATGGTTCATATCCTCAATAAAGATAAAAATATGAGAGTATTAGTTGTAGATGATGAATGCTGTGTATTAAATTTTGTAAAAAAGATCCTTGGTACAAAGGGTTTTGAAGTAA
Source organism: Sulfurihydrogenibium yellowstonense SS-5 (assembly GCF_000173615.1). GTDB lineage: Bacteria > Aquificota > Aquificia > Aquificales > Hydrogenothermaceae > Sulfurihydrogenibium > Sulfurihydrogenibium yellowstonense. Next base: position 7,954 of record NZ_ABZS01000035.1, read on the forward strand.
TAACACTACAATCCTCTAAAGGTTTAGAAGATTATCTATTAATAAGCGACTTGCTTTTGATAGATATAAAGTTGGAAGACGAGAATGGGATAGATGTAGTAGAAAGGTTGAGGACAAAAGGTTTCAACATCCCAGTAATTTTTTTAACCGACTATACAGATGCGAATACAGTAATAAGTGCATCAAGATTTTCTGCTACAAATATACTTAAAAAACCTTTAAACGACGAAGAGCTTTTACGAGTTGTAAAAGAGATGTTGGGATATAACCTAAATCCTACTATTCCATATAGTAGAGAGTATAAAGTAATCGGCTCTTCAAAGGCTATGTTTGAAGTTTTTAAAAAAATTGGTTTAGCTTGCCAAAATGATCTCAATGTTTTAATAACCGGAGAAACAGGTGTAGGAAAGGAAGTGGTATCACGGCTAATCCATGAAAATAGCCCGAGAAAAGAAAAACCTTTTGTTATATTGCATTGCCCTGCCATACCTTGGGACCTCTTCGAAGCAGAGCTGTTTGGATATGTAAAGGGAGCCTTTACGGGTGCCTTGGTAGATAAAAAGGGGAAGGCAAAGTTAGCTGAAGGTGGAACCCTTTTTTTAGACGAAATAGGAGACATTCCTTACAAACTTCAAGCAAAGCTTTTGGCTTTTGTCGAAAGAAAGAGTTATTTCTCATTGGGAAGCTCCAAGGAAGAGAAAGCAGACGTTAGACTTATTTTTGCTACAAACAGGGACCTAAAAAAAATGGTAGAAGAAGGAAAATTTAGAGAAGATCTGTATCATAGAATAAGTCAAATGGGTATCTACATACCACCTCTTAGAGAAAGAAAGGAAGACATAAAACAGTTAGTCGATTATTTTATAGCTTTTGCTAACGCAGAAATAGGAACCATGGTTGAAGGGGTGGAAGAAGAAGCTATGAAAAAGCTAATGGATTACTCATTCCCAGGGAATGTACGTGAGCTAAAAAACCTGATTTATAAGACAGTTATTGAAACAAAATTTGGGAAAATAAAAGATTTTGATATACATCCAGAAAAAACAACTGTTTACAATACAACATGTTCTTTTGATAGATTTATAGATATGTTGCTTGACTCAACGCCGGAAGAGGATCTTCCTAATCTTCTTGAAAGGATAGAAGTCTATCTCATAAAGAAACTTCTCGAAAAATACTCAGGCAACAAGTCAAAAGTGGCGGGTCTTTTAGGAATATCTCGAAATACCTTAGAAAATAGGTTAAGAGGGATTTTTTCAAATTAAACGTTTAAAGTGATCGATTTATTATTTTGTCGCTGATAACTTATTAACTATTACTCTTATATTTCTCTTATATTTCGCTGCTTTTTCGTTTCGTCACTTTGTCATAATGCTTCCATTCCAAATGAATTTTTAAATTTATTTAAACGTTGCTCAATTTTTGAACATAACCCTATAAAAATTTGAACATTCAAAAAAAATCTACTGATAAAAATCTTTAATTATTAAAGGTTTTAAAAATTGGCACAAAGTTTGCATTATATATGGTGTTAATTAAAACTTGGTAGGAGGTACAGCAATGTTTATGACGAAGATCTCACGAAGAACTTTTATCGGTGGAAGTGCGGCTATGGTTGCACTTTTATCTACGCCAGAGTGGGCAATGGCTCTTATAACCCAGCCATACCCAAGGTTAAAAATAGCCAACATTAAGGACTTAAAGGTAGGAGAGCCAGTAAGCTTTAATTATCCAGATGAACAATCTCCAGCAATTCTTATTAAGCTTGGAGAGAGGGCTATTGGTGGTGTGGGACCAGAAGGGGACATCGTAGCCTACTCGTCATTATGTACCCATAAGGGCTGTCCTGTTAGCTATTCTAAAAAGAGGTTTGTTTGTGCTTGCCACTACTCAATGTTTGACCCTGCAAAAAATGGGCAAACATTTCAGGGACATGCATCTGAATGGCTTCCTCAGATAATTTTGCGTTTTGAACCAAGAACTGGAAACATATACGCAGAAGGGGTAGAAGGACTTATATGGGGAAGAATTAGAAATATTTTAAAATCTAGCAAAATAAGCAAATTATAGAGGAGGTACAAAACATGGCAGTATTTGAAAGAAAGGACAGCATACCAATTCCACCAAAAGATGCACAAAAATTTACATCACCTTGCCAGTACTGCAACGTAGGTTGTGGTTATAACATATATAGATGGCCTGTGGGCAAGGAAGGTGGGCTAAAGTCAAACGAAAATGCACTTGGTATAGACTTTACTAAACAAGGAGTAGCCCTGCAAAGTCAAGCAATAACCGAAACTATGTACAGCGTAGTAAAAGGAGAGGACGGCAACCTTTACAACGTTTTAATAATACCAGCAGAAGACTCGCCCATAAATAGAGGAAACTACTCTATAAGGGGAGGAGCTAATGCAGAGGCGACATATTCACCTACAAAGCCCACAAGAGAAAGAGTACACCAACCATTAATTAGAGTTGGGGATGAGTTAATGCCAGTTAGCTGGGAAGAGGCAATAGATTTAGTCGCAAGAGTAACCAAAGGCATCAAGGATAAATATGGTCCAGATTCAGTAGCTATGAAAATACACGACCATGGAGGCTCTGGTGCTGGGTTCGAGGAGAACTGGGCAGTTGGAAAATTCTTCTTCATAGCAGTTGGTACAAAAATGTTATCTATACACAATAGACCGGCCTACAACTCCGAGGTTTGGGGTCAAAGAGAGAGAGGAACTCACGAGCTTAACTATACTTATGAGGATGCAAGACTTGCTGATACCATAGTACTTTGGGGTGCCAACTCTTTTGAAACTGCTTCCGTTTTCTACACAGAACACATGCTTCCAAACCTTCAAGGTGCAACCATTGATGAAAAGAAAAAAGAGTATTTAAAGGGAGAGCCAGCAGAACCTGCAAGAATGATTGTTATAGACCCAAGAAAAACAGCCAGCGTAAAAGTTGCAGAGATTGCTGCACCTTATAGAGTTCTTCATTTAAGACCAAATCTTGGAACAGACTACGTAC
>NZ_ABZS01000034.1 GCF_000173615.1 Sulfurihydrogenibium yellowstonense SS-5
AGGGTTTGGATTTGAGCTTTATTGTGTAATATCTTTTTATAGATAGGGTCAAAAAATTTATCGTATTCTTCAATTTTTTCTTTTGGTGGAAATACAAAGGATAAATAATCAATACTACTGCTTGCGTGTAAAATTGTTGTTCCTTCTGCGTGCATGTTTATTTCATCTTGAATTTCTTCGCTAATAAATATCTGGTGCTTTAACCAAAGTTTATTGTAAATTTCATCTTTTGAATAGATTTTCCTAATTCCTGATGAATAACAACCAACTAAACCAAATGAAACCCTGCCAACTGTACCGTCAAAAGAAACTAAAAGATCGTCAAAATTACAAATGCTATTTCTTGCTAAATCTTTTTTAACATAAACGTCAGCTTTATTATCTAACATATTACCAACTCTTATAAATCTAACAGTATCAATACCTGGTGTTTTTAAATAATTTTTACTTCCTGGTTCTATACCTTTCTCAAAAATGTAAACATCTTTTAATCTCTTCTCTTCCCACCCATCAGGCAATCCATCTTTTGTTGGCTCAATAAACCACTGCCTGAATAAAGTCATTGCCATTTCTTCAAGTGTTTTATTTTGACGATGGAGTAGCTCTATTTTGTCATCTATGCTTGAAAGAACCTCAGCTATAGCTTTTCGCTCTGGAGGAGGAGGGAGTAAGATTGGAAAATTTCTTAAATCACCAAGTGTAATATATTGTTGTGTAGAACCTTTTAAAGAAGCACGAATTTCAGCTTGTGCCTCATTTGACTTTAAATAGTAATAAATCCATTTTGATAAATCTTTATTCCCTGTTTTAAATAAACCCACATTTTTTATCGCAAAATCCGGTTCAAAATCAACAATTACCATTTCGCCAATTGTTCCAATCATTGAAAACAAAATATCATATTTATCGACTTTGCTTCTTTTGTTTATTGCCTCAAAATCATCTAAGGAAATTTTATAGGCTTTTGAAAAATCAATTTTTCCATTCTTGATATGCTTTGATGTAATTAAGTATTTTCCGTCAATGACTTTTTTAGGTGAATCATGTGTTCCATCCCTAACATCCGCTATTTCCCCTAATTTTACCCACTTCCAACCTTCAGGAATATCTCCCACATACTCTATCTCTTCCAAAAACTCCATACTTAACCCTCCAAATCCAACCTTGCCAAATTCTCTAAAATAAGCTTATTAAATCTCTCTTCTTCTTTTATCTGCTCTTCAAACTCAGCCTTTAACTTATTAAACCTTTCTACAAAGTCAAAATCATCTTCTTCCTCAGGAAGTCCAACATACCTACCAGGTGCTAAAGCATAATCTAAATTCCTTACCTCTTCCAAACTTGCAGACTTACAAAAGCCTACTATATCTTGATAGTTTCCGTCGCTACCTTTTTGCCATTCATGATAAGTATCTGCTATCTTTCGTATATCCTCAGGTCTTAAGACTCTTAGTCTTCTGTTTATAAGTTCCCCCATATCCCTTGCATCTATAAAAAGAATCTGTCCTTTTCTTTTTTTGTTTTTATTTATAAACCACAAACAAACAGGAATGGGAGCATTTAAAAATAATTTGCCAGGCAAATTTACTATACACTCTACTAAATCAGCCTCTATTAAGTTTTTTCTTATCTCATACTCTTCTTTTTGTTTAGATGTTAACGAAATTTTAGCAAGAACAAACCCAGCTTTTCCTTTATTGCTTAGATGATAAATAAAATGCTGTATCCAAGCGTAGTTTGCATTTCCTGCCGGTGGTATTCCATACTGCCATCTTGGGTCATTCTCTAAATATTCTCTTCCCCATTCTTTTTGGTTAAACGGCGGGTTTGCTAATATATAATCTGCCTTTAAGTCTTTGTGTGCATCGTTTAAAAGTGAGCCTTCACTGTTCCATTTTACCTGTGAGCTGTCTATATGTCTGATTGCTAAATTCATCTTACAAAGCTTCCAAGTGGTTTGGTTGCTTTCTTGTCCGTAGATAGAAATATCATCAATTTTTCCTTGATGTGCTAATACAAATTTTTCAGATTGAACAAACATTCCACCAGAGCCACAGCAAGGGTCAAATACTCTTCCTTTGAATGGTTGTATCATTTCTACCAAAAGTTCCACAACACTTTTTGGAGTGTAGAATTGTCCGCCTTTCTTTCCTTCAGCTAATGCAAACTGTCCTAAAAAGTATTCAAAGACATATCCTAGAATATCGGCACTTTTTTCTTTTACAGCTTCTAACTCAATGTTATCAAATAGGTCTATAAGCCCTCCAAGAGATAATGGGTCTATGTTTCCTTTTGAATAAACCTTTGGTAAAACGCCTTTTAATTGAGGGTTTTCTCTTTCTATCTCATCCATTGCTTCGTCAAGAATTTTTCCTATCTCTGGATTTTTTGCATGTTTTTTAATCTCACTCCATCTTGCCTTTTCTGGAATGTAAAAAACATTTTTTGCTAAATATTCGTCTTTATCCTCCGGGTCAGCATAAGGGTCTTTTTTGAGCTCTTCGTAAAGTTTTTCAAAGGCATCTGAGATATACTTTAAAAAGACTAACCCCAACACAACATGCTTATATTCTGCTGCGTCAATATTTTTTCTAAGAGTATCTGCTGCTTTCCAAAGTTTAGCTTCTAATGGCTCGTTATTTTTTACTTTTGTTTTCTTTGCCATGATGCCCTCCCATTTTTATTAAAAAATTTTACTATAAAACCTTCCTAACTATTTCATTAATAACCATTATTCCCTTTGGAAGTAAATAAAACCTTCCATCTTTTACATCTCCATAGCCCTCATCTACTAACTCTTTTAGAAGATCCTTATTCTTGATCAAATCTACATCTATACCCTCCTTAAGCCTCAAGCCTAAGAAGATTTTTTCTTCAAGCTTTTTCTTTTCATCTAAAACCTCGCTAAACTTAACAGGTTTTATACCTTTTTCAACATTCTCTAAATACTCGTTTATATTCTTAGTATTTCCAAACCTTTTATTGTCTATATAAGACCAAGCAGAAACGCCAATGCCGAGAAAGTTTACATCTATCCAATAAAATAGATTGTGTTTACATTCATAGCCTTTTTTTGCCCAGTTTGAAAGTTCATATCTTTCAAAGCCTTTGTTATGTAAAGCTTGGTCTATCATTAAAAACATTTGATATACTAAATCTTCATCAGGTAGATGATAAAGTCCTTTTTCTACAAGTGTTCCAAGGGGTGTGTCTTCGTAGGCAGTCAGCATATAAGCTGATATGTGAGTTATAGGTAGTGATGTATATATTTCTAAATCTTTTTCAAGGTCTTGTAAAGTTTGGTTTTGAATTCCATAAATCAAATCAAGATTTATGTTAGATATTCCGGCTTTAAGACAGTTTTCTATGGTTTTATAGCTATCTTCCGGTTTGTGGTCTCTACCAAGCATTGTAAGATTTTTTTCTAAAAATGATTGATTACCAATGCTTATTCTGTTTACTCCTGCATCTTTTATGATTTTAAACTCATCATATTCATAGGTTTTTGGATTTATTTCAACTGTTATCTCAAGATTTTTTTGATGCTTTACGTTATTTTTTATAAAATCTATTATTTCAGCGATCTTTTCAGGTTTTAGCGTTGATGGTGTACCGCCTCCAAAGTAGATGGTTTGAATATCAAAATCATTATCTAAGTACATCAAAAGCTCTTTTTTAAGAGCTTCTACGTACCTATCTTTCAATTTATCTTCTTGCCAAACAAAAGATGTAAAATCACAGTATGGACATTTTATATTGCAAAATGGTATGTGTATATAAATTCCTTTTATCATGCTAAGACTAATTCTAAAAATTTTTCTGTAGCCAGTTTATCAAGATGTTCGTTTGCGTTTCCGCATTTTGGAGATAATATACAAGACGGACAACCATTTAAACATTTACAGTTTTTAATGTTTTTGTAAGTTGCTTTTAAAATATCTTCCAACCTTTCAAAGCCTACTTCTGCGTAGCCTATCCCACCTTCGTAGCCGTCATAAATAAATATACTTGCTTTTTCTGTCTGTGGATGGTAGTTTGTAGACAATCCGCCAATATCCCATCTGTCATTCATGGCAAAGATGGAATAAATACCGATCATCCCATGTTCAGCTCCATGTAAAGCACCTATGAAAATATTTTTCTCGTTCAATAATCTTTCAGCTTCTGTTGTCAAAATCTCAGTCTCTGTTTTAGATAGATTTTTTAAATAATTTTTTATGAAATTAGAATCATTCTCTTTTAAAATTTCTCCAAGTTTTCTGTATAGAGTTTTACTGTTTGAAACTATGTTTAAAACCATCTCATAGACCGGATTTTCAAGCTTTCTTCCAAGCAGTGATAGAACTGTTTTCTGACTGTTTTCTAATGTATTCTTTTCTATCAAACCTTTATAATAATCCGGAATGGTAAACCATACTGCTTTTGTGGCAAAATTTCTTTCTAAAATTTTTTTATAATCAAACATAACATCGTTGATTCTTTTATTAGATTCTATCTCTATTTTTGAGTATCCTATTACCATAGACCTAACGTTGACGCTTCCATAAAAGATCTCTATATCTTTAAATTTTCTTGATTTTTCAATGCTTTGTATTTCTGTCTCTGAAGCCAATACCGGATGTGTAAAATAATTTAAATCTACTTTTTCAACATACACCACCTTATCATCATTATCTACATTGATAACTTTATAAGTTTCTCCGGAATGAATATAAACTGCATTTGGAAAAGCTTCATAAAATACATACTCTTGCTCAAGATTTCCGATAGAACGATTGGTCTTTATGTCTACTATATTATAACTATCTCCTGCTGACCTGATGCTAAAAGAGATTTTTTTTCTTGATTTGATTTTATCTTTATCAATATAAAGAATTTTTTCTTCTAAAAGCTCTTTTACCGCTTCTTTTTCTGATGGCTTTATATCTCTAATATGAATAGGAAGTTCTTTAGCTGATAATATTAGATGTTTTTTAAGAATGTATTTATTTTCTGGGTTTATGATTGGCTCCTCTACATTTCTGTTAAAAATATCTTCAGGATTTTTAAGATAATACTGGTCTAGGGCATCTTGTTTTGTGATTAGGTAGTTGTATGCTGTTTGTCCTCTTCTGCCGGCTCTTCCAAAGCGTTGCCACATAGCAGCCAGCGTCCCCGGAAAACCTTTTAAAACAACACACTGAATCTCTCCAATATCTATTCCCATTTCTAACGAACTTGTAGAAAGTACGACCGTTATATCTCCATTAGCCAAACCTTTTTCTATTTCTCTCCTTTCTTCCTGTCTGTATCCAGACCTGTAAGGTTTTACCTTATTCATAAGGTGAAAAAGATTTCTTTTTTCAAGCTCTTTTTTTATGTTTAGATAAATAACTTCTATATCTTTTCTACTGTCCATAAAAACTATCGTTGATGTTCCTGTTTTTAGAAATCCTATTATAAGCTCTATAAGTTGATGGTTAGGAGCCGGCTCTGTGATGTATATCAATTTTTTTGGGGATGGTGCTCCGGATTTTGATATTTCTATAAAATTTTTCTTTCCTGTAAGCTTTTCTGCAAAAAGACTTGGGTTTCTGATGGTTGCAGAGTTGCAGATGTATAAAGGCTCTTTCCCTGTGTAAAAATTAGCTAATCTGTTTAATCTTCTAAAAATATTTGCAACATGAGACCCAAGCACTCCTCTGTAGGCGTGAATTTCGTCAATAACGACAAACTCTAAATTTGTAAAAAATTTATCCCAGCTCCAATGATTTGGCAAAATTCCCTGATTTAGCATATCCGGGGTTGTGATTAAAAAGTTTGGCGGATTTGACCTTATTCTTACTCTTTCAGTATTTGAAGTGTCTCCATAGTATGTTTCAACAGTTGCTTTGATTTTTGTCATTTTTATAAGGTTTTCTATTTTTTCTTTTTGGTCTCTTGCAAGGGCAACAAGGGGAAAAATTAAAACGGCTGTCGTGTCCGGGTTTTGGTCTATTTTTTCTAAGATTGATAAAGTGTAGATTAAAGACTTTCCTGAAGCTGTAGGTGTAGTAACAATTATGTCATTTCCTTTTAGTATCTGCTCTATTGCATCGGCTTGATGGCTGTAAAGTTTTATGCTGTTTTCTTTTATAAAGTTATTAATCTTTTTTGATTTGAATTCAAATTCTTTGTATTCTGGTTTTGTACCCGGTATTAATTTCTTATAGACTATTTTCATTTTTCTACTGTCTCGTGGTTTTCTTGTTTAGTTTAAAAAGAATATTATAACAGATGGTTTGGGGGAGAAATTCGGGAGTTTGTCTTCTTGGATGAAGGAAAGAAATTTTTTATGTCTATTTAAAGAAAGATAAAAATGAGTTCATTTGCTTCGCTGTTGAATGACAAGGAAAATAAAAATTTGTCATTCTACTTTCGGCAAAGAATTTCCTACTTTTATTAAATTTCTCATTCCAATGTATTTTATTGTAAAATTATTTTGATGGATTTAAATTAATGGAATAATACCACTTGAAGTATATCAAATGTTTGAAAAAGTGTTTAGAAAAGAAGATGCTCAAAAAGCCGTTGAAATACTGCAAAAATCTATCAAAGAATCCTTAGAGTCTTCTGAAGAAAAATTGAAAATCTCTATTTCAGATGACCTTAAAAAAGAAATTGCTTCTAAGTATGATATTGAGCTATTGAGACAAGAAATGAAAACGTTAGAAATTGAATTTAAGAAAGAGATTGATGTTGTTAGGAAAGAAATCGAAATAACAAGACTGGAATTCAGGAAAGATTTGAGAATTGCGGTCATCATTTTGATTGCTATTATTGTAATTTTAAATCAAAACTCTTTAGAGCTTTTAGCTAAATTAGTCGGTATCGTTAAATAATATAGCTTCTTTTTAACTGAGGATGCTAAAATTTTTTTAAGATATGAAATGAATATGTGGGTATAACTTTACTTTTGTCCGTCATACTTGAGGACTTTAGTCCGAAGTATTTCCTATTCTGATTTTTTTGAAAAGAAAAAGAGATTTTTCCCTTCTCTCAGAATGAAGATGTGGATTTTTACAGCAGCCTCATGGGCAATCTCCATCAACTATTTCTACTCATTTTTTCCTATGCTAAAATTTTAAATATTCCTTTATTTTTTGACTTACAGATGCAGGAATTCCAAGCTTTTTTAACTCTTCGTCGCTTGCCTTTAAAATGTTGTCTAATGTTTTATAAGTCCTGTATAAAATTTCCTTTCTTTTTTCACCTATACCTTCAATGTTATCAAGTACGCTTTTTAAACCTTCTTTTTCTCTTAACTTTCTGTTATAAGTAATGGCAAATCTATGCGCTTCATCTCTTATTTTTGTAAAGAACTTTAAAAGCTCTTGATTTTCAAACAATCTAACTTCTTTTCCATCGTCTGTATAGATAATCTCATCTTTTTTTGCTATTGAGAAAACTCGCAGATTCTCAAGTCCAAGCTCTTGCCTTACAGTCAATCCTTGGCTTAGCTGACCTTTTCCACCATCTATTAAAACAAGCTCCGGCGGATTATCCATCTCTTTATACCTTCTAAATCTACGTGTTAAAACTTCTCTTAATGATGCAAAATCATCTATATAATTAACCGTTTTAACTCTAAACCTTCTATACTCTCTTTTATTCATGCTTCCATTTTCCCAAACAACACAAGAACCAACGGTAAACTTTCCATCAAGATGGGAAATATCAAAACACTCCACTCTGTTTGGAAGACTAAATCCAAACACTCTTTCAAACTCTGATTTAAGATTTTCTACGTTTTCTATGTTTATGTTTCTTTTTATAAAGCCTTCCACTTGTTCCGGCAAAGAAGTAAGTATTTCAACTTCTTTATTTTTTGCTTTTAAAAGCCATTGTTTAAGATTTTCTAAATCTTCTAAATCTTTGTTTGTGATGATTGTTTTTGGTATGTATGTGTCTTTACTGTAATAATCAGTGATGATGGCTATCTCATTACCTTCTTCAAACTCTTCATTTTGAACCTTCAGCTCATCCTTTCCAACTATTCTATTTCCTCTTACGATAATCAAATAAGCTCTACCACTTGAAAAGTAAAAAATATCAGCCTCTTCAACTCCAACACCTATAACTTCTTGTTTTTTTATTGTCATCTCAATTGCTTTGATTTGGTCTCTAATGACTGCTGCTTTCTCAAACATAAGCTTGTTTGTATAGTCATTAATTTTATCGTAGAGTTCATAAATAACATTTTTAACATTTCCGGATAAGAAAGCTTTAGCAACCTTTGCATCCTCCTTGTACTCTTTCATGGATATTTTATCTGCACAAGGACCGGAGCAAAGCCCAAGATGGTAATCAAAACACACCAAGCTTCTTTTTGGCAGTGGGTCGCAGGTTCTTAATTTAAACAGTTTATGAATTAGCTCTTTCATAGCTCTTGCAGTTCTTGCAGGAAGAAATGGTCCAAAATACTCTCCCTTTATCTCTCCAAACTTTCTGCTGATTTTAACAGTAGGATACTCTTCATCTGTGATAACAAGCATAGGATAGCTACTTCCTGATTTTAATCTTACATTATACTTTGGCTTGTACTGTTTAATAAGCTCATTTTCAAGAACGAATGCTTCGTAGTCTGATTTTGTTATTATCCATTCTATGCTTGAACTTTCTTTAAAAATTTTTCTTTCTTTTGGGTCTACTTTTAACTGCTGAAAATGATTTTTTAGGCGATTTTTTATATTTACAGCTTTTCCGATGTACACATATTGTTTTTTTCTATCTTTAAACAGATAAACGCCCGGCTCTTCTGGTGCTTTATTTATAAACTCCAATGCCCAATCAAAAGTTTTATTCATGATAAATAATTTAATAATTTGGCTTTAAATAGTCAAGTTGATGCATGAGAGTGTTTCAATAATCAAGATTGTCATTCTGAGCGAAGCGAAGAATCTCATATCTTTCTTTTCAAGTCAAAAAATCAAAAAAGAGATCCTTCGGACTTCGTCCTCAGGATGACGGAAAGGTAAGCTTGCAAAAGTTTTGGAACACTCTCCCAAAGGTGTTTCTAAAACATTGCATTCCAATTCCAACTAAAAAATATTTTAAAATATACGATAATAAATTTAGCAAAATACTAACATTTAAGGTGATGTCATGAGAATTACGGATTTGATTAAGTATGACAATTACATAAAGAATGACCAAATTAGACAAAATGAAATAGAAAAATACAGCAAACAGATAGCAACAGGCAAAAAACTACTTTCTCCATCTGATGATACTGTTGCAACTGTTGCATCTTTAAGATTAAAAACAATCAATCAAAACATAGACACTTACTTAAGAAATATGGATTTTGTATTAAACGTTTTAGACCAAGCAGAAAGTACTTTAAGTAATATATCAAAAGCAGGACAAGAGTTAAGAGTTGAGATTGTTAGATTATTAAATACAGGTGTTTTAGATAAAGAAGATGCGAAAGTATTAAGAGATTATTTTGTCAGCATGAAAGATTATATTATAAAGCAAGCTAACTACTCTATTGGTGATACAAGAATTTTTGGTGGAGTAAAGAGCCAAACAGACCCATTTGATTCTAACGGATTTTATCAGGGAGAAACTACAGAAACTAAAGTTCCTGTCGCTCCGGGCGTAGAGATTAATACAACTTTTGATGGGTCAAAGTATCTTGGAGTTGATACAAATGATAAACAAATGATAATGATTAAAGCTATTGATAAAATTGTTGATATAATAGATAGAGCTATAGCAGGAACAGGAAGCTTGGGAGAATTAAATACAGCTACTATTCCTGTAAATGGACAAAATTTAAAAATTCTTGAAGCTTTTGATGTAGGATTAAACAATGTTTTACAATACACATCCATCATAGGAACAAAAGTTAAAATAATCAATGATTTAAAATCCGGCTTTGAGAAAAATAAAGTCTTTAACGATAATTTAATATCCAATCTTCAAGATGTAGATGCTGCACAGGCTATAACAAATCTTCAAAAAGCCCAAACAGCATATCAAGCATTGATAGCGACATACAATCAAAACAGACAATTATCTTTGCTTGATTTTTTTAAGTAATAAAGATGATAATGTTCCAAAAATCAACATCGCCATTCTGCGCGAAGCGAAGAATCTCCTTTTTTACCCCTCTTCCTTTTAAATAGCAATAAAAGATCCTTCGGACAAAATTCCTCAGGATGACTGTTAAAGGTTGATTGATAAGTATCATAGAAAAAAGGGTGGAACCTTCTTTGTCATTCTGCAGCCAGCGAAGAATCTCATACTTTTATGAATCTCTCACTAACAATTAATAAGGCTTTAATCTACTTTTTATATCAAATTTCTAAATAATCATGATTTTTTCACAAAAAAAGGATTATATTTAAATTACATAATAATAAAACAGAGGAAGAAGTATGAAACTTTTTAGATACTTTACTTTACTTTTAATGATAATATTTAATTTATCATTTGCTATCGATGAGTTAATGCTTTATGGCATAGTAAAAGATTATAACCCTAAAGCGAAAGAAATAGTTATATTAGTTGAAAGTGGTTCATGTAGAGGTGAAAGGGTTTTCATAATCAATCCAAATATAAATTTACAAAGAGAGAAGATAATTAACAAGAAAATAAACTTCATTATAGATAGTTCGGAATGTATAAAAAGTGAAAAACACAAGATTTTAAAATATTTCGTGATGGAGGATTAAAAATGTTAAAGTTTAGAAATTTTATATTATCTTTAATATTTTTAGTATTTTTCTATAATAATTCAAAAGCTGCCAATATGAGTGAGTACTGCTATACTCCACCAACAATTACTACATCTGTGTCTCCAAACGTAATGTTGGTTATTGACGTAAGCGGTTCAATGTCTTTATTAGCATACGATGGCACCACGTATCAAGGAAATGAGGAGGGTTATTTCATACCTGACAAAGTTTATAAATATAACTCATCACAAGATTACTGGGAGGAGACTACAGGAACGGCAACAACCTGTCCAAATAGTGCTGACCGAATTAAGAAAACCAAGCTCTATGCGGGCAGCTGTCTTAACTTTCTATACATGACCCGCATAGACCTTGTAAGGTGGGCACT
>NZ_ABZS01000033.1 GCF_000173615.1 Sulfurihydrogenibium yellowstonense SS-5
AATATTTTTTCTATATCCTCGTTTACATATTCTTTGATTATTAATAAGCAATTATATTCTTTCCTGAACTTTTTCTTAGAATTATCTATTTTACTCACCGGGATTTTTACTTTTGTTATCACTAAATATGCTCTTTTTTGTAAATCTGAGCCATATCTATTTTTAAAGCACATATGATTTATAGTCTTTTCAAATTGTTCTATGCCATGTTCTACATTTTTACCCTTCAACTCTATAAATAAGACAATCTTGATATTATCCATAGGAATTTCTATAACATAATCGCATCTGGTGGTATCTTCAATAACACAATCATCAACTTTTATAATTCGGACTTTTATTCTTTTGGAGTTTTTCAACCTAAGTTTCGATTTACCGCCATCTGAATCATTAATTATTATATCCGGGTCAAACTTAATCTCTTCACATTTGGAAATTTTTTCTTCACAGTTTATCATATCTAACCTTCCATACCAATTTCATTTAGTTTATCAAAAAGGTCTTCAAATGCTTCTGTAGCTTTATCAATAATATTTGTATCTAATAGTTTAGTCTCATGATTAAGGAAGGATTTTAATATACCATCTTCAATAGTGTGGGCTTCAATATCTTCAAATTTTATTGCCGTATTTCTTCCAATAATTCTTTCTATTTTTCCTTTATTTTTCTCATTCATAATATCATTTGCCAGAAGCAAAATATTGAAAGCCGAAAGTATATAGGGACTATGTGTTGTAATAATTACTGATTTGTTAAATGTATTGCAGACTTTAGAAATAAAGAATATTACATCTCTCTGTGTTTCTGGGAATAAATGAGCTTCAGGTTCTTCTATTGTAAATAGATCATTCATTTCTTTTTCTAAAGAGTGTGTAAGTAAAATCATTAATACAGGAGTAATTTCTTGTTGTCCTGAAGATGTGTCTTCTATCTTAACCTTAACGCCATTTTCTAACTCTATAAAAACATTATCTGAGTGGCTTATTAAATTTCCCCCGCAAATTTTGTTTAAATCTTTTAAAAAATCACTATATTCTGCTTTATATTTACTTACAACTTTATCAAATAAATATATTCCTTTCTCATATAGCATTCCGAATTGACGCAAGGTTGGATCTAAATTTAGTTTTTTTAGTTCAGGGATATAGTTTAATGTATAAGTATTAGCTCTTAAGGTTAGAAAGAAACTTCTCCCTGAGGGAATATAAAAATTTTCTTCGACATAGATTTTATAAAAACTATCCTTAAGCTCATTCTTGGAATTCAAATACCATCGTATTAGGTCAGATCTGCTAAAAAGAAAGAAATCTTTTTTAGTCATTCTCTCTTCATCAAATTCTTTTATTATCGACAATAACTCTTTAAAAGTTTCATTTACTGTTATTTTAGGTTTACTGTTATCATTGGATATTTTAACTTCTACATCCTTTAATTTGTAATTGATATTAAACTTTTGATTTTCCCATAAATATCCTGGAAAGTAAGAGTAAAGGTTATCAATAAAAATTTTTTCAAAATTTGAATTTCCATAATTTAAAATTCCCAATAATGCCACTGAATCTAAACATTCCTTTAAACTCTCTCTAAAAAAATGAATTAATCTTGTTAGAGTACTTTTCCCTGTTGCCTGCTTTCCGATAATTACATTAAATTTTTTAACTTCAAAATCAGCTTCTTTTATAGCCAAAAAGTTTTTAACTTTTAATCTCTCCAACCACAACCTCACTATATAAACTTTAAACTATCTAATACATAATCCGGGTTTAAAGATAATGCAAGGTCTTTATTTCCATAACCTTGTAAAACTAATGCTGTTTTTATTCCTGCATTTTTTCCTGTTAAAACATCAGTTTCGCTATCACCTATAATTATACTTTTATCTTTATCGGATTTTAGTTTTTCCAATGTGTAAAAAACTGGCAATGGATGAGGCTTTTTTTCTGATGTTGTATCAGCTCCCACTACTAAATCAATATAATCAATAACATTTAATTTTTTTAAGATTTCAGTAGATAAGGCTTCATATTTGTTTGTTACAACTGCAACTTTTTTTGAAAGCTCTTTTAATTTTTTTAATGTCTCTTCAGCCCCATCATAAAGTTTTGAATATATTACAGGATTTGAATAGTAAAACTCTTTAAAGTATTCTAATGCTTTATCTTTAATTTCTTGTGGGTATTCTGGAATTAGGTCCTCAATAAGCTTTTTTGCTCCGTACCCAACCTTTGAGATTATCTCTTCTTCTGAAAATGTTTTAAGATTTAACTTTTCAAATGCGTAGTTTGCAGCTAAGGCTATATCTTTTCCTGAATCGAGGAGCGTTCCATCAAGGTCAAAAATGTATAACTCTAAGTGTCTCATTGAATCTGAAATTCTTTATATTTTTCTTTGATTTTATCAATCCATTTTGTTTGATTTGATGGTTCAGGCTCTTCATCCTTAGTTTGTGGCTTTTTGTAATTTACTAACACATAAACTTCTTCATCTTCTTTAATAAGACCTAAATTTTCTCTTGCTTTCTTTTCTATGTAAAATGGGTCGTTTTGCAAGTAGTCTATAGTTCTTTGAAGTTTTTTATTTTCTGATTTAAGTGATTCAACTTGGCTCAAAAGCTCATTTCTTGCCTTAACTTTGTCAAAGTATTTAAAGATATTATTCTCTCCAAAAAGAATTGTATATATTGCCAAAAGTAATGTAAATAAAACCGTGAGCTTAAGCCCACGGTCTAAAACTTTATGCTCATTACTCAAATTGGAATTTCTTAAATGCTTGTTTTCCTTTGAAGATTGCGTTCTCACCAAGTTCTTCCTCTATCCTAATTAATTGATTATATTTTGCTATTCTATCTGTTCTTGATGCAGAACCTGTTTTAATCTGTCCTGCATTGGTTGCTACCGCTAAATCTGCAATAAATGTATCTTCACTTTCTCCTGACCTGTGAGAAATAATTGCTGTATAGTTATTGATTCTTGCCATTTCTATAGCATCTAACGTTTCGGTTAAAGTACCGATTTGGTTTAATTTTATTAAAACTGAGTTTGCTATGTTATTTTTAATTCCTTCTTTTATAATTTTTGGATTTGTTGTAAAAAGGTCATCTCCAACAAGTTGAACTTTGTTTCCAAGTGCTTGTGTTAAGTTTTTCCAACCTTCCCAGTCGTTTTCAGCCAATCCATCTTCTATAGATATTACCGGGTATGTTCCTACGATTTCTTCGTATAAGATTATCATGTCATCAGATGTTAATTCTCTTTTTTCAAATAAGTATTTTCCATCTTTATAAAATTCAGAAGATGCGGCATCTAAGGCAATAAAGATATCTTCGCCTGGTGTATAGCCTGCTTTATCTATTGCAAGCATTAACATGTCTAATGCTTCTTTTGTCTCTCTTAAAGCAGGTGCAAATCCGCCTTCATCTCCTACATTTGTTGAGTAGCCTTTTTCTTTTAATACAGATTTGAGAACGTGAAATGTTTCAACGCCTGCTCTTAAAGCTTCTTTAAATGAACCACCGCAAACTGGAACGATCATAAACTCTTGAAAATCTAATTCGTTGTCTGCGTGTGCTCCGCCATTGATTACGTTCATGAGTGGAACAGGTAAAACCTTAGCATTAACTCCGCCTAAGTATCTGTATAATGGCATTTCCTTTTCTATTGCCGTAGCTCTTGCAACTGCCAAAGAAACCGCTAATATTGCATTAGCTCCAAGGTTTGATTTATTCTCCGTTCCATCCGCCTCTATCATAAGTCTATCTATTCTGACTTGGTCTTCTGACTCTTCACCTATTAAAAGGTCAGCAATTTTTGTGTTAATGTTTTCAACTGCTTTTAAAACACCTTTTCCAAGAAATCTTTTTTTATCTCCATCTCTAAGCTCCAATGCTTCATTAGCTCCTGTTGATGCTCCACTTGGAACTATCGCAGATGCAACAACGCCGCTTTCAAGAACAACAGTAGCTTCTACTGTTGGATTTCCCCTTGAGTCTAAAACTTCTCTTCCGATAATGTCTATAATTGTTGACATTTAAAACCTCCTTTTATAGTCTATGATATGCTGCTAATGCTCCTGCTATTGCTGCAACTAAATCTTCAATATTTCTCTCTTGCTCTTTTAAGTTAAAAGTTGGTAATTTTTCATCTATGTATTTTGTTGTAAATTTACCGTTTATAAAATCTTCGTCTCTGACGATTGCTCTAAGAAGTGGAAGGTTTGTTGGCACACCCCGAACGATAAACTCATCTAATGCTCTTCTTGCTCTATTTACCACATCTTGCCATGTTAAAGCCCAGACAGACAGCTTAGCTATCATAGAATCATAGTATGGTGGAATTACGTAGTCCTTATAAACTGCTGCATCTACTCTAACACCCGGTCCACCTGGAGAGTGGTAAGATGTAATAAGTCCAACCGATGGTGCAAAGTTTTTAGCCGGGTCTTCTGCGTTTACTCTAAACTCTATTGCGTATCCTCTCATGGATATATCTTCTTGCAAGAAAGGTAGCTTTTTGCCTTCAGCAATTTCTATCATTTTTTGGACAATATCTATTCCTGTTACCATTTCAGTAACAGTATGCTCAACCTGAAGTCTTGTATTCATCTCAATAAAATAAAAATTATTGTTTTCATCTACTAAGTACTCAATCGTTCCAACGTTTTCATACCCAACTTTAAACATTGCTTTAACGGAAGTTCTGTAAAGCTCTTTCTTTACTTCTTCATCTAAGGATGGAGACCTTGCTATTTCTACTATTTTTTGATGTCTTCTTTGTATAGAACAGTCTCTTTCTCCAAGATGAACTACGTTTCCATACTTATCAGCCATTATCTGAATTTCTATGTGTCTTGGATTTTCAACGTATTTCTCTATAAAGACATCGCCTTTTCCAAAAAATTTTTTAGCTTCATTGTAAGCAGACTGGAATAAGGTCTCAAATTCAGATTCAGACCTTACAATTCTCATACCCCTTCCGCCACCACCATAGGCAGCTTTAAGAATAACCGGATATCCTATCTCACTTGCTATTTCTTTGGCTTTTTTCAAATCAGATATTGGTTCATCGCTACCTGGCAGGATTGAAACGCCAAGCTCCCTCATCTTTTTCTTTGCTGCCATCTTGTCGCCAAAGAGTGCAATATGTTCCGGTTTTGGACCAATAAATATAATTCCTTGTTTTACACAGTACTCTGCAAACTCTGGGTTTTCTGATAAAAATCCGTATCCTGGATGGATTGCATCACACTTAGTTTGTTTTGCTAAATCCACTATTCTAAAATAGTTTAAATAAGCTTGGATTGGGTCTCCTGGAATCAGATAAGCTTCGTCAGCTTTTTTAACATAGATACTTTTTGCATCTGCTTCTGAATAGATTGCTACCGTCTTTATTCCAAGCTCTTTACATGCTCTAATTATTCTCGTTGCTATCTCTCCTCTGTTTGCAACAAGAACTTTTTTAATCTCTCTTGGCATTACTTTCATGTATTCTTTCTTTGAAGAAATTTTTTTAACTGATTTGTAAAGTGGATTATCTTTACTCATATTGAATATCACCTTCCATGTTTTCTATAAATGCTTCATGTAAAGACCTTACTGCAAGCTCTGCATACTTTTCATCTATTAAAACTGATATTTTTATCTCTGATGTTGAGATTGCATATATATTTATACCTTCTTTTGATAAAACTTCAAACATTTTTGCTGCTGTTCCTGCATGAGTTTTCATTCCAAGACCAACGATAGAAACTTTTGCAATTTTATCATTTCTTTCTACTTCTTCAGCTCCTATTTCTTGTGCTACTTCTTTTGCTATTTCTTCTGCTACATCCGCATCTGTTTTGTTAACTGTAAATGATATATCAGTAAAACCTTTGTGTGAAACGTTTTGAACTATCATATCAACAACGATGTTTCTATCTCCAAGGGCTTTGAATAGCTTAGCTGCAACGCCCGGCTTGTCTGGGACTCTTACTACAGTAATTCTTGATTCTTTTAATTCGTGAGAAATTCCTCTAACAATCATTTTTTCCATTTCTTCATTCTCCTCCACTATCCAAGTTCCTTCTTCGTCGTTAAAAGATGACCTTACATGTATTTTAACACCATACTTTGCCCCAAATTCCACAGACCTAATTTGCATAACTTTTGAACCAAGAGAAGCCATCTCCATCATCTCTTCATATGATATAACTGGAATTTTTCTTGCATTTTCAACAATTCTTGGGTCTGCTGTAAAAACACCCGGTACATCTGTATAAATTTCACATACATCAGCCTTTAAAGCTGCAGCTAAAGCGACGGCAGAAGTATCAGAACCACCTCTACCAAGAGTTGTAATGTCTCCCCCTTCTGTAACACCTTGAAATCCTGCAACTATAACAACCTTTCCCTCATCTAAATGTTTTCTTATTCTATGTGTATCTATTTTTTTAATTCTCGCCTTTGTATGTACATCATCGGTAATTATCGGAACTTGCCAACCTGTTAAACTTACAGCATCTATTCCAAGCTCTTTTAATGCAATAGCTACCAATCCTATTGCCACCTGCTCACCTGTGGAGACTACCATATCTTGTTCTCTTGGGTCAGGTCTTGATGATAACTCTCTTGTTAAACCAAGCAGCCTGTCTGTCTCTCCACTCATAGCAGAAGAGATAACTACGACTTTATTCCCGGCATCTACTGCCTTTTTTATTTTTTTTGCAACATTTTTAATTCTTTCTATATTCCCAACAGATGTTCCGCCATACTTTTGAACTATTAAAGGCAATTAAAGAGACCTCCATACATAAAAATGTTTAGTTTATTATAACAAAAGCATTATTTTTTTGCTTAATTATAAATGATGAGAAAATGGGTAGATTTATAATTCCCCATATGCTTGATAATAAACATCTGTCTATCATTCAAAATCTAAGGCTAAAAATCTCATTTTACAAATTTAGATAATTTTTCACAAGAGTTATGTAAACTTTAACTGGAAACTGCTTGTAAAAATCCAAATCGTCATTCTGAGCGAAGCGAAGAATCTCTTGTTTTTCTTTTTAATCAAAAAATCAAAAGATGAGATCCTTCGGCCTTCGGCCTCAGGATGACACGGAAAGGCAAATTTACAAAAATTTTAGAATGCTTTCACTCACTCTTAAACTCTTTGACAAACTTGGTAGCTTCTGCCTTAGTCTTTACTTTTCCACCAATTTGAGCTTTAATCAAACTGTCTTTTATAATTCCAACTTCCTTAGAAGGTTTGAGATTTAGTAATTTCATTATCTCCTCACCGCTTAACAACGGCTCTTCAACAATGTTATTTTTATAATTGTTTTCATAGTGATTTATCAATCTTAAAACGAAATCTTCTAAGTTTTTATCAATGCTATAAGAAAGTAAAAAGCAGTAATCACTTACATTTTTAAACTTATACCAAAACCAATTAAGCTCAAAATCAGATGGTTTATTTTTTGAAATTGATAGTAAATACTCTGTTGCTTGGATTATATCTTCTATAAACTTTGAAATTTTTACAGGAAGTAATAACTTTTCTTCCAAAATTTCCCTATAATCTTTAAGAGTGTACAAAATCGCAGCAAGTTTTAAAAAAGTGATACTACTGAAGTTTTGATAAAGTTTTATTTCTTTTAGTTTTTTAACGTCTATAAATTTAAGTTTTTTTTTAAATTTTCTTCCAAGCTTTCATAGAGCTTTAAATCTTTTAGATTTTCTGAAATAACTTTTTTCAGAATTTTGTTTTCAAGAAGCTTATTTAATGTGTCTTTTGAATTCTCATTAGAAATTATTTTTAAAAGCTCATCTCTGATTCTTTCTTTTGGAGATTTTTCTATTAGATTTGGATTATTTTTTACAAATTTCTCAAACTCTTTATCTATTGTAAAATCAAGCTCTAAAGCAAGTCTATAACCTCTTAAAATTCTTACTGGGTCTTTTATGATGTTTTCAATAGATATTGGTCTAATGATGCCATCTTGAAGGTCTTTAAATCCGTTTGACGGGTCTATTAAAACAGTTGTTGAGGCACTTAAGCTTGATGTATCATCAAAATTTACTGCTATTGCGTTAATTGTAAAATCTCTTTCTAATAAATCTTTTATAAGTCTTTCTAAAATTGACTCTTCTTTTTGATAAAAGTCTATATCCGGATTTGAAAGTATATCAGAAATATCAAGATAGGAAAAATCAAATCTGTAGTTATAATTATTTTCTTTAAACAAAAATGTCGCTACTTTTTTCTCTTTTTCAAATTGGAAGATATCACCTTTGATAAATTTTTTTAAATTGTTTACAACTTGGAGTGGGTCTGCTGTGATAATAAAGTCTATATCTATATTCTCTCCGATTGGTCTGTTTATGATCCTGTCTCTAACCCATCCACCTACAAGAAAACAAAATGAACCTTTTGGAAGAGCTTTTGCTACATAATCAAAGTAAGAGTTGTAAAATATCAGCCCATGAATGTAATTTTCTTTTATTTCTAAATCTTCTAACTTCTCATCTTTTTGTTTGTTAAAAATTTTATTTAATAGTTTATCTATCCCAAACATAATTAAACCTTATATATATCCACTTCTTTTTTAAGATTTTCTATAAATGTGATTAGTTTTTGAGCTTTATCTATCCAATTTTGAATAATCCATGCCGATTTTGGGTACTCTTCTTGGAGTTGTTTATACTGGTCTATTTTGTGCTGTGTAAATTGAATTAGCAAGTCTAAATACTCTTTCATTTTGTTTAATTGTTTTGCATAGAAGAATAAATCTTTCAGCATCTCTTTCCTTTCTCTTACATTAACATCTACGCCAAGAGCTAATGCAATACTTCTTATATCAAATCTTGAAAGATATATGCCACTTTTTGCTGGAACTGTGAGAATTTTTAATATTCTGTCAAATTCACCTTCTTCTTTGAGAAAATCATACTGTTGTTCGAATTTTGTATTGGTCATAAATGGATTTCTCATCAGATCATCTTTATTAAACATTTCTAACCTCTTTATATGAAATTTTAAGTATTATAACAGAAGAATGTATAAAACTTAAAAAAAATCATCATTTCTCACCATCTCAACTACTCACTTTTTCGCCTTCTCAGTTATGTACTCTAAAACTTTGTAAGGGTCAGATGCTGGGTCTACGCCTCTATATATTTTTTCAACTTTACCCTCTGGATTTATAAGAATTGTATCTCTTGAGCATAGTCCAAAGAATGTTTTAACACCATAAGCTTTAGCTACTTCTCCTTTTGGGTCTGATAGTAGACTGTGTTTAAAGCCGTATTTTTCTTTAAATTTTTTTATTGATTCTACATCATCAGTACTTATGCCAAACACAACTGCATTTACTGAAACAAATTTATCGTATAACTTTGAATATTCTTTGCCTTGTGTGGTACAACCTGGAGTGCCTGCTTTTGGATAGAAGTATAAAATTACCCATTTTCCTTTGTAATCAGAAAGCTGGACCAACTTGTTAGATTCATTATAAAGCTTGAAATTATAAGCTGGCTGTCCTTCTTCAATTGCCATTCCTGATTTTACAATTCCAAGCAGAATTAAAATCTTAACTAAAAATTTTTTCATATTTTTTCCTCCTTGCTTCTCATATCTTTTTATGAGAATTTATCAAGTTTAAAAATTCTTCTCTTGTTTTTTGACACTCTAAGAATCTTCCTGTAAGCTTGCTTGTTACTGTAATAGCTTCTGGATTTCTTACTCCTCTCATTGCCATACAAAGGTGAACTGCCTCCATCACAACTGCTACACCTTTTGGCTGTAGCTCTTTTTCAAGGTATTCGGCAATTTCCGCTGTCAATCTTTCTTGAACTTGTGGTCTGTAAGAAAATTTGTTTACAACTCTAACAATTTTAGACAATCCGCATACTTTTTTATCGGGAATGTATGCTACGTGTGCTTTTCCAAAAAAAGGAAGTAAATGATGTTCACATAAAGAATAAAATTGAATATCTCTTACAACTACCATCTCATCATAGTTCCCTACTTCTTCAAAGACAGTCATGTTCATTTCTCTATAACTTTCAAACTCTTCCCACATTTTGGCAACTCTTTTTGGCGTGTCTCTTAGACCTTCTCTGTTTGGGTCTTCTCCAATGCCTTCTAAAAATAATTTTATTGCTTGTTCAATCTTATTTTTGTCTATTGCCATTATTTTTTCTCCTTTTTATAGTAATCTTTGACATTCTACTTTCATACATCTGTCTGCAACTACGTTAAAACCTTTTTCTATAAGCATTTTTGCTACTTCTTCATTATAGGTTTGAGGCTGAAACCAAAATGTTTTAAAGCCTTTCTTTATAGCCTCTTCTGCTGTATATCCAACATCTGCCGGTCTTCTAAAAACATCAACAATATCAATCTCATCCGGAATATCTAATATAGATTTATAAACCTTTTCACCAAGTATTATCTGACCCTCATATTTTGGATTTACTAAATAAATTTTAAATCCGTAGGATTTCACAACTTCTGTCACAAAATAGCTTGGTTTATGTGGTTCTGGCGAAATACCAATTACTGCAACTGTTTTACTTGATTTTAAAACATTTCTTATCTCTTCGTCGGTTGTCAACAATGGCATAGCTTATACCTCTACTGCTATGTTTTCTTCTCTTTCTTTTCCTATTTCTGTCAGGTTTGCTTTAATTATAGTGTTGACAGGTTTTTCCGTCTTTATTTTTGCATGAATGTAATTTCCTGTAATTCCTATCTTATAGTCATCTCTTTCAGAAATAATTAAAAATTCCAAATCTTTGTTTATAAATCTCTTTCTAAATTCATAGTTTTTCTGATAGCTTATTTCTCTAAGTATTCTTGTCCTTTCTTTTTTTTCTTCCGGATGGACTCTATCTCCAAATTTTACAGCTGTTGTTCCATCTCTCTCAGAATATGTAAACACATGTATGTATGCAAAAGGAATATCATTTATTGTCTTTACAGTGTTTAAAAATGCCGTTTTATCTTCTGTTGGAAATCCTGTTATTATATCCGTTCCAATTGCTGTTTCTGGTCTTTTTGATATTATCTTTTCTACTTTTTCTATATACTCTTTTACTGTATAGTTTCTTTTCATATCTCTTAAAACTTTGTCATCTGCTGACTGGATGGATATATGAAAGTGTGGTGCTATTTTTTCTTCCGATGTTAAAAAGTCTATGAGTTTATCATCAAGCTCATTTATTCCCATAGATGAAAGTCTAATTCTGTATAGATTTTCTATCTTAACAAGATTTTTTAAAAGGTCATAAAGCGTTCCTTCTTTATGGTCATATCCATATTGAGATAACTGGGTTCCTGTTAGAACAATCTCTTTAAATCCTTTGTCTACTAATATTTTAACTTGACTTA
>NZ_ABZS01000032.1 GCF_000173615.1 Sulfurihydrogenibium yellowstonense SS-5
ATTTCTTGTTGATGATAGGATTTTATGGAATTTTCTTTGAGCTTTATAATCCCGGCTCTATCATCCCCGGAACGGTTGGAGCAATCTCTCTTGCACTGGCTTTATATTCTCTAAATATCATCTCTGCAAACTGGCTTGGTGTGATTTTGATAGGTTTGGGTGTTTTATTCTTTATCTTAGAGATGATAACTCCGTTGTTTGGTGGGCTTGCTGTTGCTGGTGTTATATCATTAGCTCTTGGTTCTATTATTTTAATCCCTTCCGATTCAGTTTATGGTGGTATATCATTGCAAGTAATCATTCCAACGGTAATTTTCAGTGCTGTATTTTTCTTTTTAGTGGCATACAAAGGTGCAAAAATTCAAAAAGAAAAACCAAAAACAGGCTCAGAGGCTATGATTGGAGATAAGGCAGTGGCTTATACAGACATTAATAAAGAATACGGAAAAGTGATGTATCATGGCGAGCTTTGGTTTGCATACTCAGATGAAGAGATAAAGAAAGATGAAACGGTAATCATAGAAAAAGTAGAAGGTTTGAAGTTAAAAGTTAGGAAAGCTAAACCGGATGATGATTAATCTGTGGAATCTGAGATTCTGGTATAGCTAAGAATGAGGCATCCTTTCTTTGCTACCCTAAGGCTGTAAAGTTGAAAGATCTACTCCTTTTAATGTTTTTTTAAAACAGGAGATTCTTCGCTGACGCTCAGAATGACACTGTAAAGGTGAAAAGGTGGAAGATTCTTTGCACGGCTTCAGAATGACAAATTGAAACAATCTTTAATTTAAGCTGTGGTATCTGAAAAAGCTTCTCTTAAAGCATCTTCTCTCTGTCTGCAGGTTGCACACTCTCCGCAGGGTGGAACAGTTCCTTTATAACAGGAGTATGTTTTTTCAAATGGAACTCCAAGCTCCCTGCCAAGCTTTGCAATGTCTGTTTTACCCATGCCTAAGAATGGAGTAAAAATCTTTATTCTGTTTTTCTTCTTTGCTACCATCACAGAACTTGCATTTATAACCGCTTCTGCAGATGATGCAAACTCCGCCCTGCAGTCCGGATATGGTGAGTCTAAGGAATGTATGCCAATTCCTATATTTTCTATCTCATAAACATCAGCAAACGATGCTGCTATTGACAAAAATATTAAATTTCTCATTGGTACGGTGGTTATGGGTGGTTCATCTGGATAGTTTTCTGATGGAATTTCTAAATTCTCATCTGTTAAAGCATTACCTTTAAGCTGTTTTAGGTGTGGCACTTCAACGATAAAATGCTCCTTTACGCCTGCAATTTTTGAAAGTTCTTTTGCATATTCAAGCTCTATGCTGTGTTTTTGTCCATAAGAATAGGATATAGCATATACATCTTTAAACATAGTTTTTGATAGCCATAGTAAAACAGCACTATCCATTCCACCGGATAATAAAACGATTATATTTTCTTTCTTTAACATTTTATTGTCCGCCTTTTGCTTTCCATTTTAGATAGCTTTCTATAAAGTCATCTATTTCTCCATCCATTACGGCTTCTATATTTCCAGTCTCAAATCCTGTTCTTAAATCTTTGACCATTTGATATGGCTGGAAAACATAAGACCTTATCTGACTTCCCCATGTGATATCTTTTTTCTCGCCTTCAAGCTCTTTTTGTTTTTCTTTTCTTTTTTCAAGCTCTAACTGATAAAGCTTTGCTTTAAGCATATTCATAGCTTTAAGTTTGTTTTGAAGCTGAGACCTTTCGCTCTGACAAGCAACTACAATACCTGTTGGAATATGTGTAATTCTAACAGCTGAATCTGTTTTGTTTACATGCTGACCGCCTGCACCGCCTGCTCTGTATGTATCTATTCTAAGGTCTTCTTCGTTTATTTCTACTTTTATATCTTCATCAATTTCTGGAATTACTGAAACAGCTGAAAAGGATGTATGTCTTCTTTTGTTTGCATCAAATGGAGAAATTCTTACAAGTCTATGAACTCCTTGCTCTCCTTTTAAATATCCATAAGCATAAGGTCCTTTTATAATCACCGTTGCACTTTTAACGCCTGCCACATCATCCGGCTGAAAGTCTACAAGCTCAACTTGATAGCCTCTCTTTTCTGCCCATCTTGTATACATTCTAAGTAGCATCTCTGTCCAGTCGCAAGCTTCAACTCCACCTGAGCCAGCCTGAACAGTAAGGATTGCATTTTTTGAATCCATCTCATCCGATAACAGGCTACCAAGCTCTAATCTGCTGATTTCTTTTTCTATCTCTTTTAATTCTTTTTCAACTTCGTTATAAAGCTCTTGGTCTTCTTCCATTTCAAGAAGTGTGATATAGTCTAAAAGGTTATTGATTTTTTCATCAACTGTTAAAATTTCTTCTAATTTTTCTCCTAAATAGTTTCTTCTTGATGAGATTTCTTGAGCTTTTTTCGTATCGTTCCAAAAGTTAGGGTCTGCCATTAAATCATCAAGTTGTTTTATCTCCTCTTCTAACTTTTCTGGCTTTAAAATCTCTTTTAAATTATCCCACTTCTCTTTTATCTCTTCCCATTTAGTCTTTATTTCTTCTACTATCATCGCTGCACCTTTAAAGAATTTTTTGAAATGATAATTTTATCAAATTTTAAGTTATTTCAAGATGGATGTCTAACTCTAATTTTTCCTGTCATAAGCTGGTGTAGTAATGTTTTAAATAAGCTTCGTAATGCTACTTTCTTCTTTTCTTCTGCTTGGATTTTTTGGTCTATTGTTGTTAGAATGTTAGCTATTTTTTGCTGTTCGTCAAGTGGTGGAAGGGGGATTTTTATAGACTTGAATTCTGTTAGCTGGAAATTATACTTACCATCGGAAGACCTTCTAACATAATCTTTATAATTAAACCAATATGAATTTGCCATAAAATACAAAAATTTTGGGATGACAGTATTAACTTTTACTCTTGCTCTAAATACGAAAGAAGCAAACCCAATACCTTCAAAAGGAAGATTTTCAATAAAAACATTTCTGCCAACATTCTCAATACTTCCGCTTGAACCAACAAAAAGAATATCGTTCAATTGAATTTGTTTATTCTTGGGAATATGCTTAATTAGATAATGATTATATTTTGAGTTAAAGTCAATATATCCATCTTTAATGTTTGGAATAGAAATTATCAAATGTCCGTTATCTTTATTACCTTCTTCAAACTTCCTCCAAGAAATTCCTCTATCGAGGTCAACAACCTCTCCCAATCTCACAACTTCCCAATGTTCTGGAATTAATCCGATTTCAGACTCTTTTAATTTAACTTTATCAATTTCATCAACTACAACAGCTCCATAAGTAAAAAGATGCTTCATCATAGACTTTTTAAGCTGTTTTGTAGCATTTATAACTTTTTCTGCTTTTTCTATAGCATTTTGGACAGTAGAAAGAATATCAGCAATAGCTTTTTGCTCTTCAAGTGGTGGAAGGGGGATTTTAAGTCTTGCTAAATTTTCTTTATTTATAGCATTAAATACTGAGCCATAACTTTCTTTTTCTATTAGATGTTTAAAAAACAAAAGAGAATAAAATAAAAATTCATTTATTCCGTTTTTCAAATTTAAAGATGCTAATCCTCTACCAATACAGTAGTCCATATCTGCAATATTTACATCTCCAACAGGTGCTCTTACAGAGATTAACACGCTACCTTTTTTAGCTATTTTCAAGGGTTTTGTTGTATATTTTATATGTTTTGGACTAATATTACCAAATTCAGCC
This sequence comes from Sulfurihydrogenibium yellowstonense SS-5, assembly GCF_000173615.1. Classification (GTDB taxonomy): domain Bacteria; phylum Aquificota; class Aquificia; order Aquificales; family Hydrogenothermaceae; genus Sulfurihydrogenibium; species Sulfurihydrogenibium yellowstonense. The sequence continues at coordinate 3,735 of NZ_ABZS01000032.1, forward strand.
TTTCCTTGAAGAAATGGTATTCCTTTTCCATAGGTGTTATATGTATCGCCTGGTGGTGATTGCCCCATTGTTATCTCTGCAACCTCTCCCAACCTCACAACTTCCCAATCCTCTGGAATTAAACCTATCTCAGTTTCCTTAAACCCTTTACTCTCTTTCATTTCTAAAACTAATCCAACGACATTCTCTTTTCTCTACTTTCTGACAAGATATTTAAAATCTCTTTCTCATCCTCTTTTTTGATAGCCTCTTTTAACCTTTCTAAGGATTTTTCAAAAACATCAATTGTATGCAAAACATTTTCTTTATTTTCTAAAAATATATCCTTCCAAACCGTTGGTGAACTTGCTGCTATTCTTGTAAAGTCTTTAAATCCTCCGCCCGGATATTTAAATAAATCAATCCCTGTCTCTTTTGATAAAACTATCAAGCTATCAACAAGTGCAAAAGCTATTGCATGGGGCAGATGTGATACACTGGCAAAGACAAAATCATGTAAGTGTGGGTCCATTATTTCTGTTTTTGAGCCAATATCCTTCCAAAACTTTTCAACCTTTTCTATTTTCTCCCTATCTTCTCCAACAGGGGTTAATATCAATCTTGCATTTTTAAATAAATCATACTTTGCATTTTCTATGCCTTCTTTTTCTGTTCCTGCTATTGGATGGACTCCTACAAAAACATGCGGCTTTAGTATCTCATACAATCTTAAAACCAAATCACCTTTTACACTGCCAACATCAGATATAACTGTATCATCTTTCAAAAAAGGTTTTATTTTTAATGCTATGCTTTCAAAGGTTTTAACAGGTGTTGATAAAACTACAAAATCTATATTTTCCCAAGGAATCATTTCATAAAAATCATAACCTTCATCGATTGCTTTAAGCTCTAATGCTTTCTCTATTCTGTTTTTATTTAAATCAAACCCGTAGATTTTTCCTTTATAACCTTCTTTTCTTAACGCTAAGGCTAAAGACCCTCCAATTATTCCAAGACCGATGATTAAAATTCCCTTAAATCCACCAAAATCTTTTTCCACTGTATCACCTCTTACTTAACAAGCAATACAGGAACAGGAGACCTTGACATTATATAGTTTGTTGTACTTCCAAGAATAAGCTCTTTAACGATACTTTCACCAAACGCACCCATTACAATAAGGTCAAGATTGTCTTTATTTGTGGTTATATATTCATCTAATACATCCTCTGGTAAGCCGTATTTATCAATGAATTCAAACGAAACTTCAAGAATAGACTCAAGCCTTTCTTTAAAGCTTTCTGCTAATGGTTGGTCTTCTACTTTATCCTTAAACACAGAGATAACTTTTACATTTGTTTGTAATGTTTTTGCTAAATAGTTTACATAGATTGCAGCATGGACTGATTTTTCCCTTCCATCAAATGCAAGTAAAATATTTTTTATTTCTCTAAATTCTGGTGGTGTTACCATTACCGGACAGTGTGCTTTTCTTGCTACTGCTTCAGCTGTAGAGCCAAGAAGAAGTGGAGCAAATCCTGCATGCTCACCTTTCTTTCCAACTATCAATATATCCTCCGGGTCAGCCATGTTAACAAGCTCATCTACAACCACGCCATAAGCTGATGCAATAGAACAATCACCGCCTTCTTCTCTGCATTTTATAGCAAATTCATCTAAAATTGCATCTGCTTTTGCATCAAGAATTTCTTTTATTTTTGCTGTTAAATCTCCGTAAACAGCAAAACCAAGACCACCTGCTATATCTGATAAGAAAGGTCCTTCTAATAGTCTTATATCAATGATATGAATACCTACAACCGGTCTTTTTAATTTTTTTGATAGATAAATTCCATATTCACCTGCTACTTTACTAATTTTTGAACCATCCAATCCAACAAGAATTCTGCCAATCATGACTATACCTCTCCTTTTAAAAATTCTTTCCAAGATTTTACCACTTCATTTACCGATTCATCTACTTTATTTTTTTCTGTTTCCCATACCATGATGCTACTTTTTGATAGTAAAAATCTTACTTTAAAATCAAGTGGATGATTTTTTGACACTAAAACATCTAATCCAAGCTTTGAAAGGAGTTTAGATAGATTGTTTTCTTCTATAGCTATAGAATAACTGCTAAGAATTTCTAAATCTTGGCTAATATCGTAAATGCATACGACTCTTGCTGTTTCAAAATCTTTTATGTTTTGATTTTCATCACATAAAACGCCTATTCTTAAACCTTCCTGTCTTGCTGGTTCGTAATGGATTACGACAGATTCTATGTTTTGTATTTTTTGTTTTATCTCCTCTGCGATTTCATCAACGATTCTGTGTGCCTCTCTAAGAGACATGTTATAAAGAAGTATCTCTGCTTCAATAAATTTATAACTTCCCGCAGTTCTTCCTTTTATTTCTTTTATATCAACTACTGCCGGATTTTTAAGAATTAAATTTTTGATTTTATTAAGCTCATCTAAGTCTAATGAATAATCAAGCAAAACTTTTATTGAATCTTTTAAAATTTCAAATCCGCTTTTAAAAATAAATATAGATACGATTGCTGCTGCATACTTATCTAAGTTATAACCAAAATAAACACTGATTAGACCTATCAAAACTATAATGGAAGAGAGAAAGTCAGCCCAAATATGCTCGGCATCTGCAACAAGAACAGGAGAGTTTAGTTTTTCACCGGCTTTCTTCTCAAGTCTTGAATAGAGAAATGTTAAAACCATCGCAATCAACATAACGATGATTGCATACTCTGGATTTTTTACTTGATGGCTTTCATGTGATAAAAATGCTTCTTTAAGTATTTCATACGATGCAAAGAATAAGAAAAAAGATATTATTACAGCTGCTATGTTTTCTACTTTATAAAGACCGTAGGGAAAATCTTTTGATTTTTTTGCTGTAATCTTTACGCTGATAAATGATATGACAGATGCTATGAGGTCAGAAAAAGAGTGGATAGCCTCAGCAATAAGTCCAAGGCTATTTGTGATAAGTCCAACAACGAGTTTTAAGATTGATAAAAAAAGGTTTAAAGTTAGAGAGCCAAGTATCCAACGCTCTTTTAAAGTTTGGTGATGGTTGTTATTCATTATTCTAATTTTTTACCTCTTACTTCTTACACGCTTTGATCAAATTATAAAATTCATCAAAGATATAGAATGAGTCATGAGGTCCCGGTGCTGCTTCCGGATGATGCTGGATTGAAAATACAGGATAATTTTTATGTCTCATTCCTTCTACTGTGTTATCATTTAAGTTAATATGAGTAATTTCAACGTCTTGGGGGAGTTTAGACTCATCTGTTGCGTAGTTGTGGTTTTGTGCTGTAATCTCAACTTTTCCTGTTTTTAGATTTTTGACCGGATGGTTTCCACCATGATGACCAAATTCAAGCTTGTAAGTTTTGCTTCCAAAAGCCCAAGATAAAAGCTGATGTCCAAGACATATACCAAAAATTGGCTTTTCTGAAGCAATAAGTTTTTTTATCTGCTGTATTTGATAGGTTAAAATTGCCGGGTCTCCCGGTCCATTTGATAAGAAAATTCCATCCGGATTTATGCTTAACACCTCTTCTGCCGAAACGTTGTGAGGAAAACATATTAGCTCTAAATTTCTATCGGCAAGAAGTCTTAAAATGTCTTTTTTAACGCCATAGTCTATTACTGCAACTTTATAATGAAATTCTGTTTGCTCCGTATAACCCTCCGGCCATTTCCAACTTTTTTGAGTCCATCTATAAACTTTTGGTGTTGATACTTCTTTAACTAAGTTAAGCTCTGAAATATCCGGAACACTTCTTGCTTTTCTTACCGCTTCCTGGGGTGGAATATCACCAATGCCGATGTATCCTTTCATTACTCCATAGTCTCTTAAAACTCTAACTACAGCTCTTGTATCTACGCCAAAAATTCCGATTACATTATTCTCTTCTAAGTACTCTCTTAAGCTTTTTTTTGCTCTATAATTTGAATAATTGGTAGGGACATCCTTTACAACAAAGCCATTAACCCAAATTCTGTCAGATTGATCGTCTTCGTCGTTTATCCCGTAGTTTCCAATTTCTGCACCTGTCATAACTACAATCTGACCTTTATAAGATGGGTCTGTTAGGATTTCTTGATATCCTGTCATTGATGTATTAAAGATTACTTCTCCGCCGGTTTCTTTTAATTTAAAGCCGGAAAATGCATAACCATAGAAAAAATGACCATCTTCAAGTGCCAAAATCGCTCTTTCCATTAAACAACCTCAATCATTTTAAGATAATATTTTATCATGTTAGGATGTGGAAATGTAAATTGACCTTTTTAAAGCCTTTTTAATCATTTTTTAAAGTCTTTTTAATCATGAAGAAAAGGGGCAGAGATTCTTCCCAGGCTTCAGAACGACGAATATAAGGACTGTTAACGTAAGACGCTTTCACTTTCTTCGTAATCCCGAGGGCTTTAGTTTGAAGAATCTCCTCTTTTTGATTTTTCGAAAAAAATATAAGATTATTCGTTGACGCTATGATTTACACTACAGATAGATAAAAACTAATATTCTTCGCTGGCTTCATAATGACGATTAAAAAGCCAATTAATTTTTAGACTTAATCAAAATTTTAAAACACTCTCAAATGTATTCAAAAAAGGTTTATAAACTTTCTAACTTTTTTACAACCTCGTCTAAACTTTGACTTCTTCCAATTAATCTTAAAATCTGTCTTAAAGTATCTATATTGTTTGTTTTATTAATCTTTTCTACTATTGTCTCATCAACCGCTCCAAACCTAACATCCATTAGGTCTATTATATTCTCTCTTAAAGTTTCTAATTTACCGTCCAATTTCCATTTTTCTGTTAAAGTCATCATCTTTTTATCACCTCCTGATACTTCTTTTAATACTTCTCACTTCAAAATCTGTTTATTCTCCAATGCTTTTGCTAATGTAAAATCATCTGCATTTTCTAATATTCCGCCAAAAGGTAAGCCATAAGCTAATCTTGAGATGGTTATAGGATAGTTTTTTATCAAATTATGTATATAGTTTGCTGTTGCTTCACCTTCTACTGTTGGATTTGTTGCAAAGATAATTTCTTTTACATTCAGCTTTTTTATTCTGTCAATCAAAGATTTTATGTTTAGCTTTTCTGGACCTATTCCCTCTAACGGAGAAAGCCTTCCGCCTAAAACATGATAAAGTCCGTTGTATTTATCTGTATTTTCAATCATAAAAGCATCAAAAGATTCTTCAACTACACAGATAACAGACCTATCCCTACTTTCATCACTACATACATCACAAATTTCTTTTTCTGTAAAAATTCCGCATTCTCTGCAAAGATGAACTTTGTCAAGCATTAAAGCCAAGTGTCTTACAAGGTCTACCGCTTCACCTTTGGGCATTTTTAATAGATTGACAGCTAATCTTTGGGCTGTCTTTTCTCCATAACCTGGTAGTCTAGATATTTCCGATATAACCTGCTGAATACTATCCGGAACTAAATTCAAAACATACCACCAAATTTAGACATATTCATAGGAAGACCGGTAGCTTGAGAAATTTTATCTGCTATAACCTCCTTAGACCTTTCTGATACTTCATTTATGGCTGCAATAAGCAAATCTTTTAAGACTGGATATTCGTTTTCATTAAGAAGTGATTTATCTATTTCTACATCTAACATTGTTCCAAGACCATCAGATACAACCTTCACCATTCCTCCGCCAACTTCAACGACTATTTTTTCATTTTTAAGCTCTTCTTTTGCTTTTTCTATGTTTTCTTTTATGCTTTGTGCCTGTTTCATTAACTCAGCCAAATCTCCAAAGTTAAACATTATCATCCTCCTTTTTGTAAGTGATTATTTTTGAACCGGGGAAAAGCTCTAAAACCTTTTCTACTGCCTCGTCTTTTTTAGATTCTTTAACTTTACTTTTTTTTTCTTCCGGAGATGATATAAATATTTCTTTGCTGAAGTATTTGGTTAAAATGCTCATATTGTCTCTTAAAATGTCTTCTTCGCTTTTTGATTTAACTTTTATGTAAACTGCATTTTCATCTTCTTTAATTTCTGCGTTTTTCATTATTACTGCTATAACTTTTTCATTTTTTATAATCTGACTAATGATTTTGTTTAAATCCTGTTTTTGCTCTTCTTTTGGCTTTATTTCTTCTTGTTGTTTAGTTTCTTGTTTTTCTTGTGGTTTGATTTCTTGTTTTAATACTTCAGGTTCTTTTTTAGGGATAACTTGAACGCCTTCAGTAAAAAGCTGCTCTATTTTTTTGATGCTTTCTAAATACAACGTTTTTAAAATTGTTAGATGATAAATCTGTTTTGGGTCAAAAAATGTTCTTGCTTCTGAGTATGCTTTTGTGAAAATGGTTTTTAAATAAATAAGAGATTTTAAATCTTCCTTTGAGAAGATTTTATCTTCTTTATCAAGTGCTAAGTCTATAAGTGTTTTATGAATAGCTTCTAAAAGCTGTTTCCAAAATACGTTTATATCGTATCCTTCATCTTCAAGTGTATCAATTAATTTTATGTTTTCATCAATTTTTAACTCTTTAATATTTCCTAAAAACTTTTGTACATAGCTGTATGGAACTATTCCGAGAATTTCTTCTACATCTTTTCTTGTAAGCTTTCCTTCTGCATAAGTTACTGCTTGGTCTAAAAGACTTGCCGAATCTCTCATACCACCTTCAAGCTCTTGGGCTAATAGTTCTACCGCATCTTCTTCATATGGAATTTTTTCATTGTTTAATATTCTAAGAAGATAGTTTTTTATCTGCTCTTTTGTTGGTGGCTTAAATATAAACGTTTGACATCTTGATTTTATGGTTTCCGGTATTTTGTAAAGCTCTGTTGTTGCCAAGATAAAAATGTTTCTTGGTGGTGGTTCTTCTAAGGTTTTTAAAAGGGCGTTGAATGCTTCTTTTGTAAGCATATGTGCTTCATCTATTATATATACTTTGTATTTTCCTTTTATTGGCTGGTATCCAACGTTATCTCGAATCATTCTTATATCATCTATACCTCTGTTAGATGCTGCGTCAATTTCATACATGTCCGGAAAAGAGCCTTTATCTATTTCAATACAGTTTTCACACTGATTGCAAGGTTCATAATCTACCGGATTTTTACAGTTTAAGACTTTTGCAAGGATTCTCGCTATAGTTGTTTTTCCAACGCCTCTTGGTCCGGAAAAGATGTAAGCATGGGATACCCTATCAAGTTTTACAGCATTTTTTAAAGTCTTAACAACATGCTCCTGACCTATCACTTCTTTAAAAGATTTTGGTCTATACTTTCTTGAAAAAGCTTCGTAAGCCAATGTTTACCTCAAAATAATCCTAAATATTTCATAAATTATAATCCATTAAACAGATGTTTGCAATAAGCTATAGGAGAGTGTTCCAAAATTCTTGTAAGTTTACCTTTCCGTGCCATCCTGAGGCCGAAGGCGGAGGGTCTCATGTTTTAATGCTGTTCAAAAACAAAAATGAGATTCTTCGCTGACGCTCAGAATGACGGAATGGGAGCATACAAAGACACAGATTCTTCGCTTACGCTCATAATGACAGACTTGGGGCACACAAAGGAAGGAGATTCTTCACACGGCTGCAGAATGACAATATTGATTTTTGGAACAGCTTCTAAGCTATAGTGAAAAATCTCATTTTTTTGCCCTCTTCCCATCAAATGACAATAAAAA